>NZ_JBHVQS010000008.1:0-243402 GCF_042886435.1 Streptomyces sp. NPDC058000 | reverse complement strand
GGGGGGGTGTGCGGCCTAACCCCCCCCCCTCCCCCCCACCCCCAACCCCCACAGCCCCGGCACCGCGGCCGAACAGCCCGCGCAGCGGACCCCGCCCCGCGCAGCGGCCCCGCCCGCCGCAGGCGAAACGGCACCGCACAGCGGCAACGCCCCGCGCCGCCAGGCGCAAAAACAGCAACCCCCACGGCGGGACGGCCGACAACGTGGGAAGCCAGCCAAGCGCAGCGGACGGGTAACGTGACCCCGCGTGACCACGTTTATTTGGATCGCCGCCGCGATCGTCCTCATCGGCGTCTACCTGAGCTGGACGGCCGGGCGGCTCGACCGGCTGCACGCGCGCATCGATGCGGCTCGGGCGGCGCTGGACGCCCAGTTGCTCCGGCGGGCGTCGGTCGCGCAGGAGGTGGGGACCTCGGGTGTGTTGGACCCGGCCGCGTCGATCGTGCTCTATCAGGCCGCGCACGAGGCCCGGCAGGTGGCGGAGGACCACCGCGAGGTCGCGGAGAGCGAGCTCAGCCAGGCGCTGCGGGCCGTCTTCGAGGACGAGGCGCAGCTGGAGGCGGTGCGGGAGGCTCCGGGCGGCGAGAGGACGGTCGCGGAGCTGACCGCGGCGGTGCGTCGGGTTCCGATGGCGCGCCGGTTCCACAACGACGCCGTGCGGGCCGCGCGGGCGGTCCGCCGGCATCGGTTGGTCCGTTATTTGCGGTTGGCCGGCCATGCGCCGTTCCCGATGGCCTTTGAGATGGACGACGAGCCGCCGGCCGTTTTGGACGACCGCTTGGTCGGGAGCTGACCGACCACGAAGCGGAAGTGGGACTTCCGAATGCTGAGACGGTAGATACCGCAAGCCACTGACCTCTAATTGGCCCTTTTCCCAGGTCACTGACCCACGGTTGTGTAGGCGCCGAAGCACAACCACCCGCACTGAGTGAGGTCAACGTGTCCAGCACGCCCACTACGCCCCAGAACCCCGAGACCGGAACCGCGCGTGTCAAGCGCGGTATGGCCGAGCAGCTCAAGGGCGGCGTGATCATGGACGTCGTCACGCCGGAAGAGGCGAAGATCGCCGAGGACGCCGGTGCCGTCGCCGTCATGGCCCTGGAGCGGGTGCCGGCCGACATCCGCAAGGACGGCGGCGTGGCCCGTATGTCCGACCCCGACATGATCGACGGCATCATCGACGCCGTCTCGATCCCGGTCATGGCCAAGTCCCGTATCGGCCACTTCGTCGAGGCCCAGGTCCTCCAGTCGCTCGGCGTGGACTACATCGACGAGTCCGAGGTCCTCACCCCGGCCGACGAGGTCAACCACTCCGACAAGTGGGCCTTCACCACCCCCTTCGTCTGCGGTGCGACCAACCTGGGCGAGGCCCTGCGCCGTATTGCCGAGGGCGCGGCCATGATCCGCTCCAAGGGCGAGGCCGGCACCGGCAACGTCGTCGAGGCGGTCCGCCACCTGCGCCAGATCAAGGGCGAGATCGCCAAGCTGCGCGGCTGCGACAACAACGAGCTGTACGCCGCCGCCAAGGAGCTGCGCGCCCCGTTCGAGCTGGTCAAGGAGGTCGCCGAGCTCGGCAAGCTGCCCGTCGTCCTGTTCTCCGCCGGTGGTGTCGCTACCCCCGCCGACGCCGCGCTGATGCGCCAGCTCGGCGCCGAGGGCGTCTTCGTCGGCTCCGGCATCTTCAAGTCCGGCGACCCGGCCAAGCGCGCCGCCGCGATCGTGAAGGCCACCACCTTCTACGACGACCCGAAGGTCATCGCGGATGTCTCCCGCAACCTGGGCGAGGCCATGGTCGGCATCAACTGCGACACCCTCCCCGAGGCCGAGCGCTACGCCAACCGCGGCTGGTAAGGACGCAGAAACTGATGAGCACCACTCCCACCATCGGTGTGCTGGCGCTCCAGGGCGACGTCCGCGAGCACCTCAAGGCGCTCGCGGACGCCGGCGCCCAGGGGCTTCCGGTCCGCCGTCCCGAGGAACTCGCCGGGATCGACGGCCTGGTCATACCCGGCGGCGAGTCCACCACCATGTCCAAACTGGCGGTCGCGTTCGGCATGTTGGAGCCGCTGCGCGCGTTCGTGCGGGCGGGCCGGCCGGTCTACGGCACCTGCGCCGGCATGATCATGGTCGCCGACAAGCTGCTGGACGCCCGGGAGGACCAGGAGACGCTCGGCGGCATCGACATGATCGTGCGCCGTAACGCCTTCGGGCGGCAGAACGAGTCGTTCGAGGCGGCCGTCGAGGTCGCCGGGATCGACGGCGGCCCGGTGGAGGGCGTCTTCATCCGGGCGCCCTGGGTCGAGTCGGTCGGCGCCTCCGCCGATGTCCTCGCGACGTACGGTGGACATACGGTGGCGGTGCGGCAGGGTAACGTCCTCGCCACGTCGTTCCACCCGGAGTTGACCGGCGACCACCGGATCCACGGGTTCTTCGTGGACATGGTGCGTGCGGTGGCCCCTCAAGGAGAGCGTGCGTAAGCGCTCCGTGAGGGGTGGAGTTCGGGAGACCGGCGGCCCTCCCGGTAGGATCTGGGGCGATCGTTTCTGAAATTGGTTACGCGAAGGAGACAGGCGGATGTCCGGCCACTCTAAATGGGCTACGACGAAGCACAAGAAGGCCGTGATCGATGCAAAGCGCGGCAAGCTCTTCGCGAAGCTGATCAAGAACGTCGAGGTCGCGGCGCGTATGGGCGGCGTCGACCTGGAAGGTAACCCGACGCTGTACGACGCCGTGCAGAAGGCGAAGAAGCAGTCGGTTCCGAACAAGAACATCGACTCCGCGATCAAGCGCGGCGGCGGTCTCGAAGCCGGTGGCGCCGACTACGAGACGATCATGTACGAGGGCTACGGTCCCAACGGCGTCGCGGTCCTCATCGAGTGCCTCACCGACAACCGCAACCGTGCCGCGTCCGACGTCCGGGTCGCGATGACCCGCAACGGCGGCTCGATGGCCGACCCGGGCTCGGTGTCGTACCTCTTCAACCGCAAGGGCGTGGTGATCGTCCCCAAGGGCGAGCTGAGCGAGGACGACGTGCTCGGCGCGGTCCTGGACGCCGGTGCCGAGGAGGTCAACGACCTCGGTGAGTCCTTCGAGGTGCTCAGCGAGGCCACCGACCTGGTCGCGGTGCGGACCGCGCTCCAGGAGGCCGGGATCGACTACGACTCGGCCGAGGCCAACTTCATCCCGACCATGCAGGTCGAGCTGGAGGAAGAGGCCGCGCGCAAGATCTTCAAGCTGATCGACGCGCTGGAGGACAGCGACGACGTGCAGAACGTCTTCGCCAACTTCGACGTGTCCGACGAGGTCATGGCCAAGGTCGACGCCTGACGGTCGCGGACTTACCGGTCGTACGACGGGCCGGCGGGGACACACCCCGCCGGCCCGTCGGTTTGTCAGTGGCAGCTACTAACCTGCAGGAACACAGGAACAGACGACCGAACGACGGCGAGGGGCGGGGCCCGATGAAGGTGCTGGGGGTGGACCCGGGGTTGACGCGGTGCGGGGTCGGCGTGGTGGACGGGATCGCGGGGCGGCCACTGACCATGGTCGACGTCGGCGTCGTCCGGACCCCGGCGGACGCGGACATCGCGCACCGCCTGGTGCTGATCGAGCGCGGCATAGAGGAGTGGCTCGACGCCCACCGCCCCGAATGCGTCGCCGTGGAGCGGGTCTTCAGCCAGCACAACGTCCGTACGGTCATGGGCACCGCCCAGGCCAGCGCGGTCGCCATGCTGTGCGCCGCCCGCCGCGGGCTGCCGGTCGCGCTGCACACCCCCAGCGAGGTCAAGGCCGCGGTCACCGGCTCCGGCCGGGCCGACAAGGCGCAGGTCGGCGCGATGGTCACCCGCCTGCTGCGGCTGAACGCACCGCCCAAGCCGGCCGACGCCGCCGACGCCCTCGCCCTGGCCATCTGCCACATCTGGCGCGCCCCCGCGGTCAACCGCCTCCAGCAGGCCCAGGCCGCGGCCCGCCGCACCCCCGCTCCCGTACGCACGCTGAAGGGCACCCGATGATCGCCTTTGTCTCCGGCCCGGTCGCGGCCCTCGCGCCGGACACCGCCGTCATCGAGGTCGGCGGCATCGGCATGGCCGTCCAGTGCACGCCGAACACCCTGTCCGGGCTGCGGGTCGGCGCACAGGCCAAGCTCGCCACCTCCCTCGTCGTCCGCGAGGACTCGCTCACCCTCTACGGCTTCGCCGACGACGACGAACGGCAGACCTTCGAGCTGCTCCAGACCGCCAGCGGCGTCGGCCCGCGGCTCGCCCAGGCGATGCTCGCGGTGCACTCCCCGGACGCCCTGCGGCTCGCGGTGTCCACGGGCGACGAGAAGGCGCTGACGGCCGTGCCGGGCATCGGCAAGAAGGGCGCGCAGAAGCTGCTGCTGGAGTTCAAGGACCGGCTCGGCTCCCCGGTCGGCACCGCCCGTCCGGTGGCCGGGGCCGCGGCGCCGGCCGGCTGGCGCGATCAGTTGCAGGCCGCGCTGGTCGGTCTGGGCTACGCCGCCCGGGAGGCCGACGAGGCGGTCGCCGCGGTGGCCCCGCAGGCCGAGGCGACCGCCGCCGCGGGCGGGACGCCGCAGGTGTCGCAGCTGCTGAAGGCGGCGCTGCAGACCCTCAACCGGGCCCGATGACCGGCGCTGCGCCCGCGCGCCCCCGACCGTACGACCACGCAGGCGGCCCGGCCGCCCCGACTCCGCGAGGCAATCCGCAGTGAACTGGGACGACACCGCACCGTCCACCGCCGAGGAGAGCGTCGACGGCCCGGCCGACCGGCTGGTGGCGGCCGACGCCGACGGCGAGGAGAACGCCGTCGAGGCCGCACTGCGGCCCAAGGACCTGGCCGAGTTCGTCGGCCAGGAGCGGGTCCGCGAACAGCTCGACCTTGTGCTGAAGGCGGCCCGCGCCCGTGGTGCCACCGCCGACCACGTCCTCCTCTCCGGCGCGCCCGGGCTGGGCAAGACCACCCTCTCCATGATCATCGCGGCCGAGATGGGTGCCCCGATCCGGATCACCTCCGGTCCCGCCATCCAGCACGCCGGCGATCTGGCGGCGATCCTCTCCTCCCTCCAGGAGGGCGAGGTCCTCTTCCTCGACGAGATCCACCGGATGTCCCGGCCCGCCGAGGAGATGCTGTACATGGCGATGGAGGACTTCCGGGTCGACGTGATCGTCGGCAAGGGGCCGGGCGCGACCGCGATCCCGCTGGAGCTCCCCCCGTTCACGCTGGTCGGGGCCACCACCCGGGCCGGCCTGCTGCCGCCGCCGCTGCGGGACCGGTTCGGCTTCACCGGCCACATGGAGTTCTACGCACCCGTAGAACTACAGCGCGTCATCCACCGCTCCGCCGGCCTGCTCGACGTGGAAATAGAGCCGGACGGCGCTGCCGAGATCGCCGGCCGCTCCCGTGGCACGCCCCGGATCGCCAACCGCCTGCTGCGGCGGGTCCGCGACTACGCCCAGGTCAAGGCCGACGGCGTGATCACCCGCGAGGTCGCCGAGCAGGCCCTGGGGGTCTACGAGGTCGACAGCCGCGGGCTGGACCGGCTCGACCGGGCGGTGCTCACCGCCCTGCTCAAGCTGTTCGGCGGCGGCCCGGTGGGACTGTCCACCCTCGCGGTCGCGGTGGGGGAGGAGCGGGAGACGGTCGAGGAGGTCGCCGAGCCCTTCCTGGTGCGCGAGGGTCTGCTGGCCCGTACGCCGCGCGGCCGGATCGCGACCCCCGCGGCGTGGGCCCACCTCGGGCTGGTGCCGCCGCAGCAAGCGGGCGGAAGCGGACAGGCGGGACTGTTCACGGCATGACGGCGCGGAGACTCGCCCGGTCAGGAACTGCGGTGCGATGCTGGGCGTTGTTCCACTGGTGCGGACTCGCTTAGACTCCGCCGATGCCGTCCGTATGGACGGTATTTCCACCTCTGTATATGAGACCGCGGAGATGCGGTCGTGCGAAGGATTTCCGTCCCGTGAGTATCATGACTCTCCTCCCCTTCATCGTTCTCATCGGGGCCATGTTCCTGATGACGCGGTCCGCCAAGAAGAAGCAGCAGGCGGCCCAGCAGATGCGCAACGAGATGCAGCCCGGCACCGGTGTCCGCACGATCGGTGGCATGTACGCCACCGTCAAGGAAATCCACGAGGAAACCGTCCTCCTCGAGGTCGCTCCCGGCGTGCACGCCCTCTACGCCAAGAACTCCATCGGCGCGGTGCTCGCGGATGAGGAGTACAACCGCATTCTGGACGGTGCCGACCCGATCACCGGCGAGGACAACCCGGTCGTTCCGGACGATGTCTCGTCGCTGACCGGTGCCGACGAGGCCACCGATAAGGGTGACAAGGCCGGCAAGATCGACCTGGGCAAGGCCGAGGCCGGCGACGAGGCCGAGCCCGCCGCCGACAAGGCCGAGGCCGACAAAGCTGCCGAGGCCGCTGAGGCCGACAAGGCCGACAAGGCTGACAAGGCCGACAAGGCTGACGAGCCGGCCGCCAAGGACGACGCCGCCAAGGACGACAAGAAGGCCGGCGGCGCCGACGCGAAGTAGTCCGTTCCGTAGTGGGGAGCCGCGGCACGTCCCCGATCGGGCGCACCGCGGTTCCCGGACGGTCTAGGCTCCGGCGGGGGCACGTCCCCACAACACTTCGTGGCCGCTCGGCAGACATCCCAGGCCGAGGGGTTGGACAGGGAGAAACGACAAGGTGGCAGCACCGAAGAAGGGCCGCAGGGCGCCCGCGAACCAGGGGCATCCAGGGCGCACCCTGATCCTGGTCCTGATCGCGATGGTGGCGCTGATCGGAGGCATGTTCTACTCCGGCACGCTGACCCCCCGACTGGGCATCGACCTGGCGGGCGGCACCAGCTTCACGCTGGCGGCGCAGAACCAGCCGGGCAAGCCCAACGCGATCAACGAGACCAACATGAACACCGCCGCCGGCATCATGGAGCGGCGGGTCAACGGTCTTGGTGTGACCGAGTCCGAGGTCCAGACGCAGGGCAACGACCACATCATCGTGAACATCCCCAAGGGGACGGACGCGAAGCAGGCCCGCCAGCAGGTCGGCACCACCGCCCAGCTCGCCTTCCGGCCGGTGCTGACCACCGCCGCGGGCACCAAGGCCCCCCAGCCCTCGCCCAGCCCCTCCAAGAGCGGCCAGGTCGGCGGCAAGGACGGTGGGAAGGCCGGCGGCGGCAAGGGCTCCCAGCTGAGCTCCTCGCCGACCCCGAGCGCCAGCGCCTCCACTCAGGGCCGCGCGGTCACGGACGCGCTGAAGAAGCCGTCCGCCTCGCCCTCGGCCTCCGCGTCGGACAAGCCCTCGGCGCAGCCGACGCCGCCCGCCCCCGGTGGCGCGGACGCCCCGGCCGCCCTGCAGAAGCAGTTCGCGGCGCTGGACTGCTCCACGAAGCAGAGCCTGTCCCAGGCCAACGTGCAGGCCGCCGGTGCCAAGCCCAGCGACCCGGTCGTGGCCTGTAAGAACGACGGCTCCCAGAAGTACGTGCTCGGCCCGGTCGGCGTCGAGGGCCAGGACGTCAAGGACGCCAAGGCGGTCTTCGACTCCCAGCAGGGCCAGGGCTGGATCGTCCAGATGGACTTCACCTCCGACGGCGGCAAGAAGTTCGCGGACGTCACCGGCATGCTCGCCACCAAGACGCCGCCGCAGAACCAGTTCGCGATCGTGCTGGACGGCGCGGTGGTCTCCGACCCGCGCGTCACCGAGCGGCTCAACGGCGGCAACGCCACCATCTCCGGCGGCTTCACCCAGCAGTCCGCCGAGGACCTCGGCAACATGCTGTCCTACGGTGCCCTGCCGCTCTCCTTCAAGATCGACGACGAGACCACGGTCACCGCGGCGCTCGGTGGCGAGCAGCTGCACGCCGGTCTGATCGCCGGTGCCATCGGCCTCGCGCTGGTCGTCATCTACCTGGTCGCCTACTACCGGGGGCTGGCGCTGGTCGCGCTGGCGAGCCTGGGGGTCTCGGCGGTCCTCACGTACACGATCATGACGTTGCTCGGGCCGGCCATCGGGTTCGCGCTGAACCTTCCGGCGGTCTGTGGCGCCATCGTCGCCATCGGAATCACCGCCGACTCGTTCATCGTCTACTTCGAGCGCATCCGGGACGAGATCCGGGAGGGCCGCACCCTGCGTCCGGCCGTCGAGCGCGGCTGGCCGCGGGCCCGTCGCACGATCCTGGTCTCCGACTTCGTGTCGTTCCTGGCCGCCGCGGTGCTGTTCATCGTCACCGTCGGCAAGGTGCAGGGCTTCGCGTTCACGCTGGGCCTGACCACCGTCCTCGACGTGGTCGTGGTGTTCCTCTTCACCAAGCCCCTGATGACGCTGCTGGCCCGGCGGAAGTTCTTCTCCGAGGGCCACTCCTGGTCCGGCCTCGACCCCAAGCGCCTGGGCGCCAAGCCCCCGCTGCGCCGTCGTCGCACCGCCCCCACCCAGACGAAGGAGGCGTGAGATGTCCAAGCTCGGCAACCTCGGCGCCCGGCTCTACCGCGGTGAGGTCGGCTACGACTTCATCGGCAAGCGGAAGATCTGGTACGGCGTCTCGATCCTCATCACCATCACGGCCATCGTCGGCCTGGCGGTGCGCGGTCTGAACATGGGCATCGAGTTCTCCGGCGGTGCGGTCTTCACCACCCCGAAGACCTCGGTCTCCACTGCGGAGGCCCAGCACAGCGCCGAGTCGGCCGCCCCCGGCCACCAGGCGACGGTGCAGCAGTTGGGCGGCGGCGCGCTGCGCATCCAGATCAGCGGTCTGGACACCAAGCAGTCGCTGCCCGTCCAGGAGGAGATCGCCAAGGACCTCAAGGTCCCGGTCAAGGACGTCAACACCCAGCTGGTCGGCCCGAGTTGGGGCGAGCAGATCGCCGACAAGGCGTGGCTGGGCCTGGGGATCTTCATGGTCCTCGTGGTGCTCTACCTGGCCGTCGCCTTCGAGTGGCGGATGGCGGTCGCCGCACTGGTCGCCCTGATCCACGACCTGACGATCACGGTCGGCGTCTACGCCCTGGTCGGCTTCGAGGTCACCCCGGGCACGGTCATCGGTCTGCTGACGATCCTCGGTTACTCGCTGTACGACACGGTCGTCGTCTTCGACAGCCTGAAGGAAGCCTCCAAGGACATCACCAAGCAGAGCCGCTTCACCTACAGCGAGATCGCCAACCGCAGCATCAACGGCACCCTGGTGCGGTCGATCAACACCACCGTCGTGGCACTGCTCCCGGTCGCCGGCCTGCTGTTCGTCGGCGGCGGCGTGCTCGGCGCGGGAATGCTCAACGACATCTCGCTGGCCCTGTTCGTGGGTCTGGCCGCCGGCGCCTACTCGTCGATCTTCATCGCGACGCCGCTGGTCGCCGACCTGAAGAACCGCGAGCCGCAGATGAAGGCGCTGGCCACGCGGGTCGCCGCCAAGCGTGCCTCGGCCGCCGCCAAAGAGGCGGCCGGCCAGGAGGGGACCGACTCCGGAGCGGACGACGGTGCCGAGGACGACGGCGAGGGCGCCGCGGTCATCGGCCCGCGCCCCCAGTCGGCGTCGTCTCGCAACCGCGGCCGCGGCCGCCCCTCGGGTGGACGTCGATGAGCGCCCCCGCCGAGCTGCGCGAGCTGCTCCTCAGCCGGATCTCGGACGTGCCGGACTACCCGCAGCCGGGCGTGGTGTTCAAGGACATCACCCCGCTGCTCGCCGATCCGACCGCGTTCCGCGCCCTGACCGGCGCCTTCGTCGACCTGTGTGAGCGCTTCCGGGTGGACAAGGTGGTGGGCCTGGAGGCCCGCGGCTTCATCCTCGCCGCGCCGGTCGCGGTGGCCGCCGGGGTCGGCTTCGTCCCGGTCCGCAAGGCCGGCAAGCTGCCCGGCGTGACGCTCGGCCAGGCGTACGAGCTGGAGTACGGCACCGCCGAGATCGAGATCCACGCCGATGCGCTGACGCCCGGCGACCGGGTCCTGGTGATCGACGACGTGCTGGCCACCGGCGGTACCGCGGACGCGTCGATGCAGCTCATCCGTCGGGCCGGGGCAGAGGTGGCCGGCCTGGCGGTGCTGCTGGAGCTGGGCTTCCTGGACGGCCGGCAGCGGCTGGAGTCGGGTCTGAAGGGCGCTCCGCTGGAGGCCCTGATCACGGTCTGAGACCGCGGTCTGAGCCGCCGCCGGCATCGACCGGCACCTGCCTGAGCAGCGGGGGCATCCGGAACATTCCGGGTGCCCCCGCTGCTGTGTCATGTGCAGACCCATGGCCGCGCGGCAGCTATGGCCATGGGCTGGATACCATGGCACCCCGGCCGCTTCGAGGCCCTGGGGTCCGTACCCGCATGAGGAGTGCCCTTGCCAGACGAGGCCCAGCCGCTCTCCCCCGGACCGCGTCCGGCGGAAACCCCCGCCGTGCGCCCGGACGAGCCGAAGCCGCAGCCCGCGGTTTCCTCCGACGCGTCGAAGCCCGAGCGGCAGGACGCGGCCGACGGCACCGCCGCGGACACCGCGCCCCAGGCTCCCGCCGGGCGGTCCCGCCCGGCCCCCGGGCCGCAGTCGCCGACCAAGTCGCTGTCGACCGCGTCGGCCGGCCGCTCCGGCTCGCCCAACCGCGTCCGGGCCCGCCTCGCCCGGCTGGGTGTGCAGCGCTCCAGCCCGTACAACCCGGTCCTGGAGCCCTTGCTGCGGGCCGTCCGCAGCAACGACCCCAAGATCGAGACCGCCACGCTGCGCCAGGTCGAGCGGGCCTACCAGGTCGCCGAGCGCTGGCACCGCGGTCAGAAGCGCAAGAGCGGCGACCCGTACATCACCCACCCGCTCGCGGTCACCACCATCCTCGCCGAGCTCGGCATGGACCCGGCGACGCTGATGGCGGGACTGCTGCACGACACCGTCGAGGACACCGAGTACGGGCTCGACACCCTGCGCCGGGACTTCGGCGACCAGGTCGCGCTGCTCGTCGACGGCGTCACCAAGCTGGACAAGGTCAAGTTCGGCGAGGCCGCGCAGGCCGAGACGGTCCGCAAGATGGTCGTGGCGATGGCCAAGGACCCGCGGGTACTGGTCATCAAGCTCGCCGACCGGCTCCACAACATGCGCACCATGCGCTACCTCAAGCGGGAGAAGCAGGAGAAGAAGGCCCGCGAGACGCTGGAGATCTACGCCCCGCTGGCGCACCGGCTGGGCATGAACACCATCAAGTGGGAGCTGGAGGACCTCGCCTTCGCGATCCTCTACCCCAAGATGTACGACGAGATCGTCCGGCTGGTCGCCGAGCGCGCGCCCAAGCGCGACGAGTACCTGGCGGTGGTGACCGACGAGGTCCAGGCCGATCTGCGGGCCGCCCGTATCAAGGCCACCGTCACCGGCCGGCCGAAGCACTACTACAGCGTCTACCAGAAGATGATCGTGCGCGGCCGCGACTTCGCCGAGATCTACGACCTGGTGGGCATCCGCGTCCTCGTCGACACGGTCCGGGACTGCTACGCGGCCCTGGGCACCATCCACGCGCGGTGGAATCCGGTCCCCGGCCGGTTCAAGGACTACATCGCGATGCCCAAGTTCAACATGTACCAGTCGCTGCACACGACGGTGATCGGCCCCAGCGGCAAGCCCGTTGAACTCCAGATCCGCACCTTCGACATGCACCGGCGCGCCGAATACGGCATCGCCGCGCACTGGAAGTACAAGCAGGAGGCGGTCGCCGGTGCCTCCAAGGTGCGCACCGACGCGCCCAAGGGCGTCGGCAAGGGCGTCGGCCAGGACACCGTCAACGACATGGCCTGGCTGCGGCAGTTGCTGGACTGGCAGAAGGAGACCGAGGACCCGGGCGAGTTCCTGGAGTCGCTGCGCTTCGACCTCTCCCGCAACGAGGTCTTCGTCTTCACGCCCAAGGGCGACGTGATAGCACTGCCGGCCGGCGCCACCCCGGTCGACTTCGCCTACGCGGTGCACACCGAGGTCGGCCACCGCACGATAGGGGCGCGGGTCAACGGCCGTCTGGTGCCGCTCGAATCGACCCTGGACAACGGCGACTTGGTGGAGGTCTTCACTTCCAAGGCGACCGGCGCGGGCCCGTCCCGCGACTGGCTGAGCTTCGTGAAGTCCCCGCGGGCCCGTAACAAGATCCGCGCGTGGTTCTCCAAGGAGCGCCGCGACGAGGCCATCGAGCAGGGCAAGGACGCCATCGCGCGGGCGATGCGCAAGCAGAACCTGCCGATCCAGCGGATCCTGACCGGCGACTCCCTGGTGACCCTCGCGCACGAGATGCGCTACCCGGACATCTCCTCGCTCTACGCCGCCATCGGTGAGGGCCATGTCGCCGCGCAGGGCGTCGTCCAGAAGCTGGTGCAGGCGCTCGGCGGACAGGACGAGGCCACCGAGGACATCGCCGAGTCGACGCCGATCCGGCCGCGTTCCCAGCGCCGGTCCAGCGCGGACCCGGGCGTGGTCGTCAAGGGCGTGGACGACGTGTGGGTGAAGCTGGCCCGCTGTTGTACGCCGGTGCCGGGCGACCCCATCATCGGGTTCGTCACCCGCGGCAGCGGCGTCTCGGTGCACCGCGCCGACTGCGTGAACGTGGACTCGCTCTCCCGGCAGCCCGAGCGGATCCTGGAGGTCGAGTGGGCGCCGACCCAGTCGTCGGTCTTCCTCGTCGCCATCCAGGTGGAGGCGCTGGACCGCTCCCGGCTGCTGTCGGACGTCACCCGCGTCCTGTCCGACCAGCACGTCAACATCCTCTCCGCGGCGGTGCAGACCTCCCGCGACCGGGTCGCCACCTCCCGCTTCACCTTCGAGATGGGCGACCCCAAGCACCTGGGGCACGTCCTGAAGGCGGTGCGGGGCGTGGAGGGGGTCTACGACGTCTATCGGGTGACCTCGGCACGACGGCCCTGACCGCGGCGAGGGGGAGACGATGGGGGAGGACGTGCTCGACGGGCGGTACCGCCTCGTCCGGCTGATCGGGCGGGGCGGGATGGGTGCCGTCCACGAAGCGGTGGACACCGCGCTGGACCGCCGGGTGGCGGTCAAGCGCCTGCTGTCCGCGGGCGGTCCGGACGCCGGTGCGACGGCCCTGACGCGCTTCCGCCGGGAGGCCCAGGCACTGGCCCGGATCAGCCACCCGGGCGTGGTGCACGTCTACGACAGCGGCGTCCACGAGGGCGCGCCGTACATCGTGATGGAGCTGCTGGACGGGGTCGGCCTGGCGGAGCTGGTGGCGAGCCGGGAGCCGCTGCGGCCCCCGGTGGCCGCCGCGATCGCACTGGAGATGCTCCAGGCGCTGACCGCCGCCCACGCGGCCGGCGTGCTGCACCGCGACGTCAAACCGACCAACGTCACGGTCACCCGCGCCGGCCGGGTGGTGCTCCAGGACTTCGGACTGGCCCGGCTCGCCGAGGAGCCGGCCATCACCCAGGCCGGTGCGCTGCTCGGCACCCCGCAGTACATGGCCCCGGAGCTGATCCGGGGTGAACTCCCGGGCCCCGGCGCCGACTTGTACGGGCTCGGCACCTGCCTGTACCTGATGCTGACCGGGACGCCGCCGCTGGGCACCGCCGCCGTGGACGTCGGGGCGCTGGTGGAGCTGGCGACCGGCCCGGGCGTTCCGCGGCTGGCCGGGCGGGCCGGCAGCGACGTTCCGGAGGACCTGGCCGGGCTGGTGGACGCGCTGTGCCGGCAGGACCCCGGGGAGCGGCCGGTGGGCTCCCGGGTCGAGGCGACGCTGGCCTCGTTCGCCGCGCACGGCATGGACGAGCTGCGGGAGCTGATCGCCGGCAGCGTCCGCGAGCAGGCCGTGGAGTTCGTCTACAGCCCGCCGGCCCAGGACTCCTCGGCCCCGGAGCTGCTGGACTGGGCGGCGATCCCGCAGACGGAGCCGGCCGCACGGGACGTCCACCGGCCGCTGACGCTCAGCGACGGCACCCGCCAGTTGCTGCTCAGCAGCATGACGGCGGACAACGCCCGGTCCCGCCAGCGCGAGGCGGTCAACCTCGTCCTGCGCGGCGACATCCAAGAAGCGGTGCGGATGCTCACCGCGGTCGCCCAGGTCTGCGCCTCGGCCCTGGGACCGGATCATCCGACCACCTTGACCAGCCAGTACTGGCAGGCGGTGTGCCTGGCGCGGCTGGGCGCGGGCGCCGAGGCACTGGAACTGTTCTCACGGGTCAACGCAGCAACCGAGCAGCGGAGGGGGCGGGATCGTGACTGATCTCGAAGTACGGGCGGTACCGGAGCCGGGCGGCGACGCGGAGGAGGAACTCCGTTCCCTGATGCACTGGTTGCACGACGACGAGGAACTCCACCGCCAGGTGCGCGGCAGCCTCGCCGCCTCCCGCGGGCCCCGACCCGGCGAGATGGGCCTCGGCTTCGACCTGCTCCAGCTGGCCCTCGGCACCGCGGTGTCCGGCGGCTCGCTCGCGGTGTCGGTCCTCCAGTGGCGCGACGCGCGCCGCCGCGCCCCCGAACTCACCCTGCGCGCCGGGGAGATCGAGGTCCGCATCCCGCGCGGTGCGGCCGCCGATCCGGAGACCGTACGCCGGATCGTCGCCCTGCTCGACGAGGCCCAGGAGCCCGGGGGCGATGACCGGACTGCCTGATCCGGCCGCCTCCCGGGCCGTGCTGCTCGGCACCGCCTCCTACCGCCACCTCGACGCGCTCCCGGCCGTCGGGACCAACCTCCGCGACCTGGCGGGAGCCCTCGGCGACGCCACGGTCTGGGGGCTGCCGGAGTCGCACTGCGAGGTGGTGCTCGACCCGGGGAGCGCCGATGCGATGCTCGATCCCGTCCACCGCGCGGGCGACGAGGCCACCGACACCCTCGTCGTCTACTACGCGGGCCACGGCATGCGCGACACCGAGTCGGCCGACCTCTACCTCGGCCTGACCGGCTCCCGGGACAGCGTCGGCTACACCGCGGTCGCCTACCAGCACCTGCGCGGCGCCATCCGGGGCGCCCGCGCCCGCCGCAAGGTCGTCATCCTGGACTGCTGCTTCAGCGGCCGGGCCGTCCGCACGCTCGCCGGCCGCAAGGACGTCCTGGCCGCCCAGGCCGCGGTGGACGGCGCGTACGTGCTGACCGCCTCCCCGCGGGACCGGATGGCGCTGGCCCCGGACGGCGAACGGCACACCGCCTTCACCGGCGAACTGCTCGGCATCCTCCGGTACGGCATCACCGACGGCCCCGAGCTGATCGACCTCGACACCCTCTACCGGGCCCTGGAGGAGCGGCTGGGGGCCAAGAACCGCCCGCTGCCGCAGCGCGCCCAGGAGAACGGCGTGGGACGGCTGCCGCTGGCCCGCAACCGCGCGCTGGCGCAGCGCCGCGGGCCCGCCGGGCCGGTGCTCGACGCCGAGGTCCGCGCCGCCATGGTGGCGTCCGGCCTCAGCCTGGCGCGGATGCTGCGGGCGGCCGGCAACAGCCGCGATGCGCTGCCGGTGCTCCGGCTCGCCCTGAGGGAGCGCGGCCCGGACGGCGGGGGCGACCTGTTGCCCGTACAACTGGAGCTCTCCGAACTCCTCGCCGAGACCGGGCAGATCAAGGAGGCCATCGAGGTCCTGGAGCAGGCGTTCCACCGGGCCCGTCAGGTCTACGGCCCGGAGGCCGTGCTGGTCTGCCGGCGGCTGGCCGACCTGCTCCAGGAGTCCGGCAACCACATCCAGGCGTGCGAGGTGCTCAAGCACGCCCTGGACCTGATGGAGACCGGCAGCCGCAGCCGGCGGTGAACCGCCCCGACCACGCGGAACGGCCCGCCGGGAAACCCCGGCGGGCCGTTCCGCGTGCGGCACATCGGCCATCGATTGAGGAGCCCCCACGGCGAGCAACCACCTCCGCGAAAGCGGCGGCGGCTCAGCCGCAAAAAGGCGCGCTCAGCCGCCGAACTCCTCCAGGCCCTTCAGCGCCTGGTCCAGCAGCGCCTTGCGGCCCTCCAGCTCCCGGCCGAGCTTGTCGGCCTTGGCGGTGTTGCCGGCCGCCCGGGCCGCGTCGATCTGCTTCTGGAGCTTGTCGACGGCGTCCTGGAGCTGACCGGTCAGCCCCGCGGCGCGCGCCCGCGCCTCAGGGTTGGTCCGCCGCCAATCGGCCTCCTCGGCCTCCTGGATGGCCCGCTCGACCGCGTGCATCCGGCCCTCGATCTTGGGACGGGCGTCCCGCGGCACGTGACCGATGGCCTCCCACCGCTCGTTGACCGCCCGGAACGCGGCCCGGGCCGCCTTCAGGTCGGTGACCGGGAGCAGCTTCTCCGCCTCGGCGGCCAGTTCCTCCTTGCGGGTCAGGTTCTCCTGCTGCTCGGCGTCGCGCTCCGCGAAGACCTCGCTGCGCGCCTGGAAGAAGACGTCCTGCGCGCCGCGGAAGCGGTTCCACAGATCGTCCTCGTGCTCGCGCTGGGCGCGGCCGGCGGCCTTCCACTCCTGCATCAGGTCGCGGTAACGGGCGGCGGTGGTCCCCCAGTCCGTGGAGCCGGACAGCGACTCGGCCTCGGCGACCAGCTTCTCCTTGGCCTTGCGGGCCTCCTCGCGCTGCGCGTCCAGCGAGGCGAAGTGCGCCTTGCGCCGCTTGGAGAACGCCGACCGGGCGTGCGAGAAGCGGTGCCACAGCTCGTCGTCGGTCTTGCGGTCCAGCCGCGGCAGGCCCTTCCAGGTGTCGACCAGCGCCCGCAGCCGCTCGCCCGCCACCCGCCACTGCTCGCTGACGGCCAACTCCTCGGCCTCGACGACCAGCTTCTCCTTGGCCTGCCTGGCCTCGTCGCTCTGCTGGGCCTTCGCCGCCCGGCGCTCCTCGCGCCGCGACTCGACCGCGCTGACCAGCGCGTCCAGCCGCTTCTTCAGTGCCTCCAGATCGCCCACCGCGTGGTGCTCGTCGACCTGCACGCGCAGGTGGTCGATCGCGGCCTGGGCGTCCTTCGCCGAGAGGTCGGTGGTCCTGACCCGTCGCTCCAGGAGGTCGATTTCCACGACCAGGCCCTCATACTTGCGCTCGAAGTAGGCGAGGGCCTCTTCGGGAGTGCCCGCCTGCCACGATCCGACGACCTGCTCGCCGTCGGCGGTACGCACGTACACGGTCCCCGTCTCATCGACGCGGCCCCATGGGTCGCTGCTCACAGCGCCTCCTCCACATGATGCCGACGCGGGCCTGTGGCCCCCCGGCATCGTCCACAGTTTCTGTCCGGCGGGGCAGCGCCCCGGCCGGTCCGACGGGCTGAATTGCGGTGAGGGTGGCAGGCCGTCGGAGCAGGCACCCTACACAACGCCAATCTAGGCGACCGGCGGTCGGCTGTCCGCATCCAGCACGACCGAAATTCCAGCGGGGACGACGGAACGCGCCCCACACCTGTCGCCCCCGATCAGGACTTTTTGACCACCGCCTCATTGATGACGACCGTGGCGTTGGGTGCGGTGCTGCCGGTCGCCGGGTCGGGGTGCGAACCGGCGTCGGCGATCTTCTTCAGGACGTCCATCCCGCCGGTGATCCGCCCGAACGGCGTGTAGTTCGGGGGCAGCTGGCTGTCCTGGTAGACGAGGAAGAACTGACTGCCGCCGGAGTTGCGGGTCTTGGGGTTGCTGCCGTCGTAGCGGTTGGCCATGGCGACCGTGCCCGCCGGGTAGACGTCGCCCTTGAGCTGCGGGTCCTTGAGGTTCTCGTCCGGGAGGGTGTAGCCGGGCGTGCCCTCGCCGGTGCCCTTCGGGTCGCCGCACTGCAGGACGTGGATCCGCTGGTCGACCAGGCGGTGGCAGCGGCTGTGGTCGAAGTAGCCCTGGCCCGCCAGGAAGGCGAACGAGTTGACGGTGTGCGGCGCCTTGGCCGCGTCCATGGTGAAGGTGATCCGCCCGCAGGTGGTGGTCAGCTCGGAGGTGTACGACGCCGAGGTGTCGACCGTCATCGCCGGCTCCTTCGGCCAGGTCTTCTTCGACGGTGTGCCCTTGGCGGGCCGGGCGCACGGGTCGCCGGCCGGGGCGGCCGCGTCGTCGCTGGTCTTCCGATCGCCGCCGATCAGCGTGACGGAGGCGTACGCGGTGGCACCGGCGGTCAACGCGACGGCCACGACGCCCGCGATGATCACGTTGCGGCGCTTGGTGCGCCGCTTGGTCTCGACCCGCCGCTCGTGCTGGCGCGCGTACTTCTGCCGGGCGAGCTCGCGCCGCCGCCGGTCCTTGCTGGCCACCGGTCGTCTCCTTGTCCTGAGCGTCGATCGCTGCCGCTGGGCCCTGCCGTCGGACTCCCGCCTGCCGTTCGACGTCCGGCCCGCCCTCCGGGCGGACGAGGGGAGTCTGACGGCAGGGCCCAGCCGTGGCCGTACCGTATACGGGTTCGCCCTGCCGGGAGTCCCGCCGGTAGGCTCTGGAGCTGCCGAGATGTTCCGGGCGCGGTCCCGCAGGCCGCCCCCACCGATCTTTAAGGACGAACGTGCTGATTGCCGGGTTCCCCGCCGGGGCCTGGGGGACCAACTGCTACTTGGTCGCCCCCGCCGCCGGCGAGGAGTGCGTGATCATCGACCCGGGCCACCAGGCGGCCCCAGGAGTCGAGGACGCGCTCAGGAAGCATCGGCTCAAGCCCGTCGCGGTGATCCTCACCCACGGCCACATCGACCATGTCGCGTCTGTCGTCCCGGTGTGCGGCGCGCACGACGTCCCCGCCTGGATCCACCCCGAGGACCGCTTCATGATGAGCGATCCGGAGAAGGCGCTCGGCCGCTCCATCGGGCAGCAGCTCATGGGCGAGCTGACCGTGGGCGAGCCGGACGACGTCAAGGAGCTGACCGACGGGAGCGCGCTGGAGCTGGCCGGGATGGAGTTCTCGGTCGCACACGCCCCGGGCCATACCAAGGGGTCGGTGACCTTCCGGATGCCCGAGCAGGCCGACGTTCCGCCGGTCTTCTTCTCGGGCGACCTGCTGTTCGCCGGCTCCATCGGACGCACCGACCTGCCGGGCGGCGACCACGCCGAGATCCTCCGGTCGCTGGCACGTGTGTGCCTGCCCCTGGAGGACTCCACCGTCGTCCTGTCCGGCCACGGCCCCCAGACCACCATCGGCCACGAGCGCGCCACCAACCCCTTCCTCCGGCAGGTGGCCGCCGGCCTCGGAGACGGCACCCCGACCGCCGCTCCGCGACGAGGAATGTGACGAGAACCTTCCGTGAGCACCTTTCAGGCACCCAAGGGCACCTACGACCTGATCCCGCCGAATTCCGCGACGTACCTCGCGGTGCGCGAGGCGATCTCCGCACCGCTGAAGAACTCCGGATACGGCTACATCGAGACGCCCGGCTTCGAGAACGTCGAGCTGTTCGCCCGCGGTGTCGGTGAGTCCACCGACATCGTCACCAAGGAGATGTACGCCTTCGAGACCAAGGGCGGCGACAAGCTCGCCCTGCGGCCCGAGGGCACCGCGTCCACGCTGCGCGCCGCGTTGGAGGCCAACCTCCACAAGGGCGGCAACCTCCCGGTCAAGCTCTGGTACTCCGGCTCGTACTACCGCTACGAGCGCCCGCAGAAGGGCCGTTACCGGCACTTCTCGCAGGTCGGCGCCGAGGCGATCGGTGTCGAGGACCCGGCGCTGGACGCCGAGCTGATCATCCTGGCCAACCAGTCCTACCGTGCGCTCGGCCTACGGAACTTCCGCATCCTGCTCAACTCGCTGGGCGACAAGGAGTGCCGTCCCGTCTACCGCGCCGCGCTCCAGGACTTCCTGCGCGGGCTGGACCTGGACGAGGACACCCGGCGCCGGGTCGACATCAACCCGCTGCGCGTCCTGGACGACAAGCGCGAGGCGGTCCAGAAGCAGCTGACCGGTGCGCCGATGCTGCGCGACTACCTCTGCGAGGCGTGCAAGACCTACCACGAGCAGGTGCGCGAGCTGCTGACCGCGGCGGGCGTGGCCTTCGAGGACGACCTGAAGCTGGTCCGCGGCCTGGACTACTACACCCGCACCACCTTCGAGTTCGTCCACGACGGTCTCGGTTCGCAGTCCGCGGTGGGCGGCGGCGGCCGCTACGACGGCCTCTCGGAGATGATCGGCGGTCCCGCGCTGCCGTCCGTCGGCTGGGCGCTGGGCGTCGACCGCACGGTGCTGGCCCTGGAGGCCGAGGGCATCACCCTCGACCTGCCGGCCGCCACCTCCGTCTACGCGGTCCCGCTCGGCGAGGAGGCCCGCCGGGTGCTCTTCGGCAAGGTCACCGAACTGCGCCGGGCCGGGGTGGCCACGGACTTCGCCTACGGCGGCAAGGGCCTGAAGAACGCCATGAAGTCCGCCAACCGCTCCGGCGCGCGGCTGGCCCTGGTGGCCGGCGAGCGGGACCTGGCCGAGGGCGTGGTCCAGCTCAAGGACCTGCAGAGCGGTGAGCAGACCGCGATCGCGCTGGACGCGGTGGTCGACGAGGTCCGGCGGGCGCTGGCCTGAGCCGGGTGGTACCGACCCCGAGGGGGCCCGGACGGCAGTGCGCCGTCCGGGCCCCCTCGCGTCAACGCCGGGTGGTGCCGAATCACCCCGGATCCGCCCAGGGCACCCCAGGTTCACAGGGAGGTGCGGCACAATGAATGACGCGGCCGGGAACCGCCGGCCGAGCCCCATCTCCCCACGGGACCGACGGAACGGCCATATGACGACGACAGCGCTTGACGACGTGTCCACCGACGACGACCGCGCGAGCGCCGCGGAAACCATCGGCTCCGGTCGAGGCTTCGCCCTGCTCCTGGTGATCACCGGCGCGCTCGGCGGACTGGCCGCCTGGATCATCACCCTGGACAAGTTCGAGCTGCTGAAGGACCCGAACTTCAAGCCGGCCTGCAGCCTCAACCCGATCATCTCCTGCGGCAGCGTCATGCAGAGCAAGCAGGCGGCTGTCTTCGGCTTCCCCAACCCGATGGCCGGGCTGGTCGGTTTCGCGGTGGTCATCGCGATCGGCATGGCCCTGCTGGCGGGTGCCCGCTTCCGCCGCTGGTACTGGCTCGGTCTGAACGTGGGCACCTTGCTGGCCACGGTCTTCTGCATGTGGCTGATGACCCAGTCGCTGTACCACATCAACGCGCTCTGCCTGTGGTGCACGCTGACCTGGTGCGTGACCCTCCTGATGTTCTGGTACACCACCGTGCACAACCTCAAGCACGGCATCATCCCGGCGCCCCGGGGGCTGCGCGACGCGGTCGTGGAGTTCCACTGGGTGGTCCCGGTGCTCTGGTACGGCGTGATCGCGCTGCTGATCCTGACCCGCTGGTGGTCGTACTGGAGCAGCCTGCTCTGAGTCGTCCCCCGGAGTCGTCCCGGACGCCTCCGGAGCCTCTTCCGCGCCCCGGCCCGCCGACCCCGGCGGCCGGGGCGTTGTCAGTGCGGTGGCATAGGCTCCGTAGACGTGGAGCCCGACCTGTTCACCGCCGCCGCAGAAGACCGTCAGGAGAAGGACCCCGCGGGGTCCCCTCTCGCCGTACGCATGCGCCCCCGCACCCTCGACGAAGTCGTCGGCCAGCAGCATCTGCTCAAGCCCGGTTCGCCGCTGCGGCGGCTGGTCGGCGAGGGCGCCGGCGGACCGGCGGGGCCGTCGTCGGTGTTCCTGTGGGGGCCGCCCGGCATCGGCAAGACGACCCTGGCGTACGTCGTCAGCCAGGCGACCAACAAGCGCTTCGTCGAGCTCTCCGCGATCACGGCCGGCGTCAAGGAGGTCCGGGCGGTCATCGACGGCGCCCGCCGCGCCTCGGGCGGCTACGGCAAGGACACCGTCCTCTTCCTCGACGAGATCCACCGCTTCAGCAAGGCCCAGCAGGACTCCCTGCTGCCCGCGGTGGAGAACCGCTGGGTGACGCTGATCGCCGCCACGACCGAGAACCCGTACTTCTCGGTGATCTCCCCGCTGCTCTCCCGCTCGCTGCTGCTGACCCTGGAACCGCTCACCGACGACGACCTGCGGGGCCTGCTGCACCGCGCGTTGACCGCCGAGCGCGGGCTCGGCGGGGCGGTCACCCTCCCCGAGGACACCGCGGCCCATCTGTTGCGGATCGCGGGTGGCGACGCCCGGCGGGCGCTGACGGCGCTGGAGGCGGGTGCCGGTTCCGCGCTGGCCAAGGGGGAGGAGGAGATCACCCTCCAGACCCTGGAGGAGGCGGTGGACCGTGCGGCGGTGAAGTACGACCGGGCCGGCGACCAGCACTACGACGTCGCCAGCGCCCTGATCAAGTCCATCCGCGGCTCCGACGTCGATGCCGCGCTGCACTATCTGGCGCGGATGATCGAGGCGGGGGAGGACCCGCGGTTCATCGCCCGCCGGCTGATGATCTCGGCCAGTGAGGACATCGGCCTGGCCGATCCGTCGGCGCTGCAGACCGCGGTGGCCGCCGCCCAGGCGGTGGCGCTGATCGGCTTCCCCGAGGCCCGGATCACGCTGAGCCAGGCCACCATCGCGCTCGCCCTCGCCCCGAAGTCGAACGCCGCGTACATGGCGATAGACGCCGCCCTGGCGGACATCCGGGCCGGCAAGGCCGGGCCGGTGCCCCCGCACCTGCGCGACAGCCACTACCAGGGCGCCCAGAAGCTCGGCCACGGCCAGGGCTACCAATACCCGCACGATCTGCCGGGCGGTATCGCGGCCCAGCAGTACGCCCCGGACGAGGTGCACGGCACGCGCTACTACACCCCCACCCGGCACGGCGCCGAGGCGCGCTACGCCGATGTCGCCGAGCGGGTCCGGGCCCGGTTGCGCGGCGAGCACGGCGACTGACCGGGGCGCGGCCGGCGGGGCCGCGGCAGCGGTCAGCTGGCCGCGGCCTCGAAGAGCACGTGCATCGCCCGGCGCAGCTCGGCGACGTCCCGGACCGGCTTGGGGAAGTCGAAGCGGGCGTCGAAGGTCCGCCGGGCGCCGTCGGTGCCGCCGTCTCCCGGGGTACGACCCCCGGACCCCCGAACGAAACGGACCCGCAGTCCGAAGCGGTCCAGGCCCACCGGAACGGCCTGGTCCCGCAGTCCGCAGACCTCCTCGCGGTCGCCGAGCAGCGCGCACAGCCCGCGCACCTGCTCGGCGTGGGCCGCGTGCAGGTGTTGGAGCAGCTCCGCCTCGTGGGCGATCAGCGGGTCGGGTGCCGCGGCGGCGAACTCCTCCGGCTCGAAGGACTCGGCGCCCCACAGGTCGTCCACCGCGCCCTCGCCGACCTCCAGGCGCAGCAGCATCCAGGAGGGGCGTCCGTAGGTGCCCGGGGTCGGGTCCGGGGCCAGTGCCTCGCCGATGCCCAGCAGCTCGCCGACCGGGTGTCGCTCGGCGAGCAGCATCGCGGCCCGGGCGCGCTGCTCGTTGCGCACGGGGGTGAGCCAGCCGGCCACCCAGGCGCGGCCGCGGATCCGATGGGGCACCGAAACCGGCGCCACATCCGTGATCTCCATCACGGCCGGCAGGTCGTCGTCCTGGGCGTGTGCCGCCGCCCGGGCGGCCGAAGAGTCCCCAGGAACCAGGAGCAGCACGTCTCCTTCGGGCGTCACGGTCCGGCAGACGGGAGCCGAGAGGCCGCTCTCGTCGGGATCCTCGACTCCGGGGATGTCCAGTGACGCCATACCATGGGACTCGACGAGAGTTCGTGCACGCTCAGCCGCCGAGGGCCGCTGGGCGTCTTCCACGGGACGCGGCTGACCCGTCCCGGTGCGGTCTGCGCCGGGCAGGTGGATCCCAGGTCGAAACATGCGTTCTCCTCGCGCTAAGGTAAGCCTCACCTAACTTACATGGAGGAACGTTCCACGTGAACCAGTCGCGTCCCAAGGTCAAGAAGTCCCGTGCGCTCGGCATCGCGCTGACGCCGAAGGCCGTCAAGTACTTCGAGGCCCGTCCCTACCCGCCCGGCGAGCACGGCCGTGGCCGCAAGCAGAGCAGTGACTACAAGGTCCGACTGCTGGAGAAGCAGCGTCTGCGCGCCCAGTACGACATCAGCGAGCGCCAGATGGCTCGCGCCTACGACCGCGCTCGGAAGGTCGATGGCAAGACGGGCGAGGCCCTGATCATCGAGCTTGAGCGCCGTCTGGACGCGCTCGTCCTGCGTTCGGGCCTGGCCCGGACGATCTACCAGGCCCGCCAGATGGTGGTCCACGGCCACATCTCGGTCAACGACCGCAAGGTCGACAAGCCGTCCTTCCGCGTCCGCCCCGGCGACGTCGTGATGGTCCGCGAGCGCAGCCGTGACAAGCACCCCTTCCAGGTGGCCCGCGAGGGTGGTTACGCCCCCGACGGTGAGACCCCGCGCTACCTGGAGGTCAACCTCCAGGCCCTGGCGTTCCGCCTGGACCGGGACCCCAACCGCAAGGAGATCCCGGTGATCTGCGACGAGCAGCTCGTCGTCGAGTACTACGCTCGCTGATCCACTCGGCCGGCGCACCGCTCAGCCCGCCGACTCCCCTCCGCTCGCGGACGGGGAGGCGGCGGGCCGGTGCGGAGCCGGCGCGGTGATCCGCAACTCCCCGCGCGGGCCCGGGACGCCGTCCGCGGGCTTGAGGATCCGCGCCACCGCCGCGTCCAGGTTCAGCCGCCCGCCGGCCCGCAGGCAGTGCTCGTAGCGCGCCGCGCCCAGTCGATCGCGGGCCTGCCGCTCGCACAGCGCGTGCGGCTGGTTGAAATGGCGCGAGCCGAACAGCGGAAGCCCCACCGAGGGCCAGATCCGTCCCGCCGCGCCCTGGAGCACCGCCGCCTCCTCCACATCGCCCTCGCTCAGCGTGACCAGGGCCAGCAGCTCGATCGCCAGCACCGCGCCCAGCAGGTCGTGGAAGGAATGGTCGATCGCCAGCGCCTCCTCCAGCAGGGCTCGGGCCCGGCCGCCCTCCCCGCGCGACCACGCCGCGAAGCCCAGCACGAACAGGGCGTACGCCAGCGTCCAGCGCTCCCCGTGGTCCCCGCACACCTCCCGGACGTCCTCGCACAGCCGCACCGCGTCGTCCAGCTCGCCCTGGAAGGCCACCGCCAGCGCCAGTTCGACCTGTCCCATCAGCACGTTGCTGTTGAGCTCGCCGATCTCGCGGTAGTGGTGCAGCGCCCCGCGCAGCAGCTTCTCGGCGCGCGGCATGTCGTCGCAGACCAGCGCCAGACAGCCGGTGCGGTGCAGCGCGTACGCGGCGGCCGTGGCGTTACCGGTCCGCTCGGCCTCCTCGCGGCACTCCTGGAGCATCCCCAGCGCCCCCACCGTGTCGCCCTGGAGTACCGCCACGTAGCCCGCCACCCACAGCGCCTTCAGCCGGGCCTCGTCGTGGCCGCCGTCCAGCTCCAGCGCCCGGTCGAGCCAGTGCCGGCCCTCCGACAGGCGTCCGCAGCCCACCCAGTAGAACCACAGCGTGCCGGCCAGGTACTGGCCGAGGTGGGTGTCCCGGGGGCTTTCCAGGCTGTGCTCCAGCGCCACCCGCAGATTGGGCAGTTCGGCGTCGATCCGGGCCGCGATCTCGGCCTGCCGGGGGCTGAACCAGTCCAGCTCGCACCAGGTCGCGAGCCCCAGGTACCAGTCGCGGTGCCGGTGCCGCAGCCGCTCGCCGTCCCCCGTCGCCGCCAACCAGTCCGCGCCGTAGGCCCGTACGGTGTCCAGCATCCGGTAGCGCACCCCGGCCGCGGTCTCCTCCCGGACGAGCACCGATTGAGCGACCAACTCCCCGATGACGTCGAGGAGTTCCTCGATGGGTAGCTCCGGGCCCGAGCAGACGTACTCGGCCGCCTCCAGGTCGAACTGCCCGGCGAACACCGACAGTCGAGCCCACAGCAGCCGCTCCTCGGGGGTGCACAGCTCGTGGCTCCAGCCGATCGCGGTGCGCAGCGTCCGGTGGCGCACCGGCGCCCCGCGGACGGTGCCGGCCAGCAGTCGGAAGCGGTCGTCGAGCCGGTTCAGCACCTGCTCCAGGGAGAGCGCCCGCAGCCGCCCGGCGGCCAGTTCCAGCGCCAGCGGGATGCCGTCCAGGCGGCGGCACAGCTCGGTGACGGCCGGCTCGTTGCCGGACCCGACGGCGAAACCGGGCAGCACGGCGGCGGCCCGGTCGGCGAACAGCGCGGCGGCGTCGACGTCGCCCATCGGGGGCACCGGCAGGGTCTGCTCGCCCGGCAGGTCCAGCGGCCGGCGGCCGGCGGCCAGTACGTGCAGCCGGGGGGCGCGCCGCAGCAGTTCGGCGGTCAACTCGGCGCAGTCGTCGACCAGGTGCTCGTAGCCGTCGAGGACGAGCAGCAGCTCGCGGTCGGTGAGGTGGTCGCCGAGCGCCGTGCGCACCGGCCGGCCGGAGTGGTCGGCCAGTGCCAGGGCCTCGGCGACCGCGTGGTCCAGCAGGTGCCCCTCGCGCAGTGCGGACACCTCGACCAGCCACACCCCGTCGCAGAAGCGATCCTGCAAGATCGCTGCGCCGTGCCGGGCGAGCCGGGACTTCCCCACGCCGCCCAGGCCGATGAGGGTGACGAGGCGGTCGGCGGACAGGTGCCGATCGAGCGCGGCGAGTTCGTCCGCGCGGCCGACGAAGCGGTTCAGCTCCGCGGGGAGGTTCCCGCGGGCCCGCGGGCGGGCGGGGGAGCGGCGGGAAGGGGGGCCAGGGCGCGTGAGGCGTCGCATGGCACACGGAGCGTACTCGTGGCGATGCGGACCGTACAATCACCCCTTCCGGTGGCCGGACGGGACCGGGAACGCGGTACGGACGGACAGTCACGGCGCGATAAGGTCAAGGTTGCCGTTCGAGCAGGACGAGACCAGACCAGAGCAGACCAGTCGGAGAGTGGTGCCAGCGTGTCCGGTGGAGAGGTGGCCGGGATCCTCGTGGCCGTCTTCTGGGCGATCCTCGTGTCGTTCCTCGCCCTCGTGCTGGTGAGGCTCGCACAGACCCTCAAGGCGACCACCAAGATGGTGACCGAGGTGTCCGAGCAGGCCGTTCCGCTCCTGGCCGACGCGTCCGCGACCGTCCGCTCCGCGCACACCCAACTCGCCCGCGTCGACGCCATCGCCGCCGACGTCCAAGAGGTCACCGCCAACGCCTCCGCGCTCTCTTCGACCGTCTCCACCGCCTTCGGTGGACCGTTGGTCAAGGTCGCCGCGTTCGGCTACGGCGTACGGCGCGCGATCGGCAAGAAGGGCCTGCCCGAGCCGGACCGCACCGTCGTCGGCCGCACCCTGCCCGGCGCCCGCCGCGGCGGGCGCCGCTCCCGTCGCTCCAAGGACTGATCACCGCGATGTTCCGCCGCGCATTCTGGTTCACCACCGGCGCCGCCGCCGGAGTGTGGGCCACCAACAAGGTCCACCAAAAGCTGCGCAAGCTGCAGCCCGACAGCCTCGCCGCGCAGGCCGCGGACAAGGCCGTCGAGACCGGACACCGGCTGCGTCAATTTGCATTGGACGTACGGGCCGGAATGGCGGACCGTGAAGAGCAACTGCACGACGCCCTCGGGCTCGCGGAGCCCACCGAGGCGCCCGAGCTGCCCGCACCGCGCCGCGCGGTGCTCGAAACGTCGTACCGAACCACGAGAACACCCGGGCTGACCGGACCGACCGGAAAAGAGGACCACTGATGGAGTCGGCTGAAATCCGCCGCCGCTGGCTGCGCTTCTTCGAGGAGCGCGGGCACACCGTCGTGCCGTCGGCGTCGCTCATCGCGGACGACCCGACGCTGCTCTTGGTTCCGGCGGGCATGGTCCCCTTCAAGCCGTACTTCCTCGGCGAGGTCAAGGCCCCGTTCAAGACCGCCACCAGCGTCCAGAAGTGCGTCCGTACGCCGGACATCGAAGAGGTCGGCAAGACCACCCGGCACGGCACGTTCTTCCAGATGTGCGGCAACTTCTCCTTCGGCGACTACTTCAAGGAAGGCGCCATCAAGTACGCCTGGGAGTTGCTGACGACTCCCGTGGCGGAGGGCGGCTACGGCCTGGAGCCCGAGAAGCTCTGGATCACCGTCTACCTGGACGACGACGAGGCCGAGCGCATCTGGCACGAGGTCGTCGGGGTGCCCAAGGAGCGCATCCAGCGCCTGGGCAAGAAGGAGAACTACTGGTCCATGGGCGTCCCGGGCCCGTGCGGCCCGTGCTCGGAGATCAACTACGACCGGGGCCCCGCCTTCGGCGTCGAGGGCGGCCCGGCCGTCAACGACGAGCGCTACGTGGAGATCTGGAACCTGGTCTTCATGCAGTACGAGCGCGGCGCCGGCATCGGCAAGGAGGACTTCGAGATCCTCGGCGACCTGCCGTCGAAGAACATCGACACGGGCCTCGGTCTCGAACGCCTCGCCATGATCCTGCAAGGCGTCCAGAACATGTACGAGACCGACACCCTCCGGGTGGTCATCGACAAGGCCGGTGAGCTCACCGGCGTCCGCTACGGCGCCGCCGAGGACTCCGACGTCTCGCTGCGCGTGGTCGCCGACCACATGCGCACCTCGACGATGCTCATCGGCGACGGCGTCACCCCCGGCAACGAGGGCCGCGGTTACGTCCTGCGCCGCATCATGCGCCGCGCCATCCGCAACATGCGGCTGCTGGGCGCCCCCGGCCTGGTCGTCGCCGACCTGCTCGACGTGGTCATCCGGGCGATGGGCCAGCAGTACCCGGAGCTCCTGGAGGACCGCAAGCGGATCGAGACGGTCGCCATGGCCGAGGAGGTCGCCTTCCTCAAGACCCTCAAGGCCGGCACCAACATCCTCGACACCGCCGTCACCGACACCAAGGCCGCCGGCGGCACGGTGCTCCCCGGCGACAAGGCGTTCCTGCTCCACGACACCTGGGGCTTCCCGATCGACCTCACCCTCGAAATGGCCGCAGAGCAGGGCCTGTCGGTGGACGAGGACGGCTTCCGCCGCCTGATGAAGGAGCAGCGGGAGCGCGCCAAGGCCGACGCCCAGGCCAAGAAGCACGGCCATGCCGACATGTCGGCGTACCGCGAGATCGCCGACAAGTCCGGCTCCTCGATCTTCACCGGCTACACCGACACCGAGGGCGAGTCCACCGTCGCCGGCCTCGTGGTCAACGGCGTCTCGGCCCCGGCCGCCCACGAGGGCGACGAGGTCGAGGTCGTACTGGACCGCACCCCGTTCTACGCCGAGGGCGGCGGCCAGCTCGCCGACACCGGCCGCATCAAGCTGGACAACGGCGCCGTCATCGAGGTGCGCGACGTCCAGCAGCCGGTCCCCGGCGTCATCGTCCACAAGGGCGTGGTGCAGGTCGGCGAGGTGCTGCTCGGCTCCGCCGGGTACGCCGCCATCGACATCCAGCGCCGCCGGGCCATCGCCCGCGCCCACAGCGCCACCCACCTCACCCACCAGGCGCTGCGCGACGCCCTGGGCCCGACGGCCGCCCAGGCCGGTTCGGAGAACTCCCCGGGCCGCTTCCGCTTCGACTTCGGTTCGCCGGCCGCAGTGCCCGGTTCGGTCCTCACCGACGTCGAGCAGAAGATCAACGACGTCCTGGCCCGTGAGCTCGACGTGCACGCCGAGGTCATGAGCATGGACGAGGCCAAGAAGCAGGGCGCCATCGCTGAGTTCGGCGAGAAGTACGGCGAGCGGGTCCGGGTGGTCACCATCGGCGACTTCTCCAAGGAGCTGTGCGGCGGTACGCACGTCCACAACACCGCACAGCTGGGCCTGGTGAAGCTGCTCGGCGAGTCCTCCATCGGCTCCGGCGTGCGCCGCGTCGAGGCGCTGGTCGGCGTGGACGCCTACCGGTTCCTGGCGCGTGAGCACACCGTCGTCTCGCAGCTCACCGAGCTGGTCAAGGGGCGTCCGGAGGAGCTGCCGGAGAAGATCTCCGGTGTCCTGGCCAAGCTGAAGGACGCCGAGAAGGAGATCGAGAAGTTCCGCGCGGAGAAGGTGCTGCAGGCCGCGGCCGGGCTGGCCGGGGGCGCCAAGGACGTCCGTGGCGTGGCCCTCGTCGCCGCCCAGGTCCAGGACGGCACCGGCGCCGACGACCTGCGCAAGCTGGTCCTCGACGTGCGCGGCCGGATCCACGGTGACCGCCCCGCCGTGGTGGCCCTCTTCACCGTGGCCAACGGCCGCCCGCTGACCGTCATCGCCACCAACGAGGCCGCCCGCGAGCGCGGCATCAAGGCCGGCGACCTGGTCCGCACCGCCGCCAAGACGCTCGGCGGCGGGGGCGGCGGCAAGCCGGACGTCGCCCAGGGCGGTGGCCAGAACGCCGCCGCGGTGCCCGAGGCCATCGAGGCCGTCGAGCGCCTCGTGGTCGAGGCGGCCTGACGGACGTGAGTGAGATGCGACGCGGCCGCCGCATCGCCGTGGATGTCGGGGACGCCCGGATCGGGGTCGCCTCGTGCGACCCCGACGGGGTCCTCGCCACCCCCGTCGAGACCGTGCCGGGGCGTGACGTCCCGGCGGCGCACCGACGGCTCAAGGCGATCGTCGAGGAGTACGAGCCGCTCGAAGTCGTGGTCGGTCTGCCCCGCTCCCTCAGTGGGGGAGAGGGGCCGGCCGCGGCCAAGGTCCGGGCCTTCGCCCAGGAACTCGCCAGGAACATCGCCCCCGTTGGGGTCCGGTTGGTCGACGAGCGGATGTCGACGGTCACCGCGACCCACGGGCTTCGGGCCTCCGGAGTCCGCAGCAAGAAGGGCCGCTCGGTGGTCGATCAGGCCGCCGCGGTGGTCATCCTGCAGAGCGCGCTGGAAACCGAACGCACCTCCGGGCGGCCGCCCGGGGAGCACGTCGAAGTGGTCATCTGATCGCGGTACGGTAACGTTCCGCGCGTTGTGGCGGCGGTTCGAACAGCCGCGCGTGCAAGTAGAGGCGGATCGGTACGACAGGCGCTACCCGGATGGAGCGCCCCGCCTCTCGGCTCTAGGGGATCGATGACCGAGTATGGCCGGGGCTACGGCTCCGAACCGTGGCATCCGGACGACCCGCTCTACGGAGATCGGGGTCCTTACGGAGGCCAGGAGCAGCAGCCGCAGTGGGCCGGACAGCAGCCCACCGGGAATCCCCCACAGCACTACCCCCAGCACGAGCAGCACCCGCAGCACGAGCAACATCCGCAGCACGGGCAGTACCCGCAGCAGCAGTACCCCGCGGGCCACGGCGGCTGGGACGGCACCCAGCCGCCGGGCGGCCAGCCGGCGTACGACCCGTACGACCCCTACGGGCAGCACCAACCGGCCGACCCGTACCTCCAGCCGGGCCAGGAATACCCGGCCCCGCACCAGACCGGCCAGAACTACGCGGGTCATGACTACTACGGCGCGCAGGACGGCTACGGACTCCACGAGACCCATCAGCTGCCCGCCCAGCCGCCGGCCCCGCAGCACGGCATGCCCGAAGCGGCGCTGACCGACCCGCACCAGCAGCAGTACGGGCACGCCCCGCACCCCCAGCGGCCGGGCGACTACCCGCCGGGACCCGGCCCGCAGCAGCACCCGCCGGCCGGGGCGCCCTACGACGACCCGGCCGGCGGCGGCGACGACTGGCGGGCGGCACCGGACGCCGATGAGCCGGAACCGCGCAAGCCGGAACCGGAGCACCCGTTCTTCGCCGACGACCCGGACGACGAGGGCGCCGGTTACGACGACGAGGACGACCGGCGGTCCGGCCGTGAGCGCCGGGGCCGGAAGAACAAGAAGAACAAGAAGAACAAGAAGAACAAGCGGCGCAGCGGCACCGCCTGCCTGGTCGTGACGCTGGGGCTGGCCGGTGTCGTCGGCGGCGTCGCCTATTTCGGCCAGGACTTCTTGATGCGCCACTTCGGCTCGCCCCCCGACTACGAGGGCGAGGGCAGTGGCGCTGTGCAGGTCGACATCCCCCCTGGCTCCACCATCTTGCAGATGGGCCTGGTCCTGAAGCGCGAGGGTGTGGTCAAGAGCGCTGATGCGTTTACCGAAGCGGCTGTCGACAGCAAGAAGGACAAACTCCTGCAGCCCGGTTCGTATTCGCTGCGCGAGCACATGTCCGCGGCCTCGGCCGTAGCCCTGATGTCGGACCCGCGAAGCCGTAACGGCCTGACGATCCGGGAGGGCCTGCGGGCCGGCGCCGTATACGAGCTGATCGACAAGAAGCTCAAACTCAAGGCGGGCACCACCAAGGACATCGCGCACAGCCAGGCGAAGAACCTCGGACTTCCGTCGTGGGCCGACGACTCCCCGAAGATCAAGGACCCGTTGGAGGGCTTCCTCTACCCCTCGACGTACAGCGTCGGCGATCAGGCCAAACCCGCGGACGTGCTCCGGCAAATGGTCTCGCGAGCCACCCAGGAATACCAGAAGTACGATCTCGAATCGAATGCGAAGAAATTCCATCTGGATTCTCCGCTCCAGCTCATCACCGTCGCCAGCCTCACCCAGGCCGAGGGCATGACGCACGATGACTTCCGGAAGATGGCGGCGGTCGTCTACAACCGACTGGCCCCGACCAACACGGCTACGAACCAGAAGCTGGAATTCGACTCGACGTTCAACTACCTCAAGAACCAGAGCAAGATCAATATCAGTACGCAGGAGATCCGGCACTACGACGATCCCTACAACACGTACTTCTACCGGGGACTCCCGCCCGGTCCGATCGGAAATCCCGGCGCGGACGCGCTGAAGGCGACGATCAATCCGGACAATTCTGATAAGTGGCTCTACTTCATCTCGGTGGACGGCAAGAAGACCGACTTCACCACCAACTACGCCGACCACATGAAGCTCGTCGCGGAATTCAACAAGCGGCAGCAAGAGCAGAAGCAGAACGGAAACTGAAGGCCAGCCGGTGTCCCACAGCCCTGAGCACAAGAAGGCGGCGGTCCTCGGATCGCCCATCGCGCACTCCCTCTCGCCGGTGCTGCACCGCGCCGCCTATGACGAACTCGGGCTGACCGGCTGGGAATACGGCCGCCACGAGGTCGACGAGGCCGGGCTCCCCGCGTTCCTGGAGAAGCTCGGACCCGAGTGGGCGGGACTGTCGCTGACCATGCCGCTCAAGCGCGCGGTGATCCCGCTGCTGGACGAGATCAGCCCGACCGCGTCCTCGGTCGAGGCGGTCAACACCGTCGTGTTCACCTCCGACGGGCGCAGGCGCGGCGACAACACCGACATCCCCGGCATGCTCGCCGCGCTGCGCGAGCGCGGCGTTCAGCAGGTCGAGCGGGCCGCCGTCCTGGGCGCCGGCGCCACCGCCTCCTCGGCGCTGGCCGCGCTCGCCCGGATCTGCACCGGTGAGGTCACCGCGTACGTGCGGAGCGCGGCGCGCGCCGACGAGATGCGCGGCTGGGGCGAACGGCTCGGCGTCCCGGTCCGCATCGCCCCTTGGGACGACGCCGCCGCGGCCTTCGAGGCACCGCTGGTCATCGCGACCACCCCCGCGGGCAGCACCGACCCGCTCGCCGCCGCCGTACCCGACCGGCCCGGCACCCTCTTCGACGTGCTCTACGAGCCCTGGCCGACCGCGCTGGCCGCCGCCTGGACCGGCCGCGGCGGCGCCGTCGTCGGCGGGCTGGACCTCCTGGTCCACCAGGCCGTTCTCCAGGTCGAGCAGATGACCGGCCGGGCGCCGGCGCCGCTGGCCGCGATGCGCCGGGCCGGCGAGACGGCACTCGCCGCCCGCTGAGTGGTCCCTGGGGTCCGCACCCTGGACGGCGCGCCGCGCGCCCCGCCCGACGTGGGAGGATCAGAGGAGACGTACGCGGATGAGCAGCACATGAGCAGTAACTGAGGAGCACCGTTGAGCAGGTTGCGCTGGCTGACGGCGGGGGAGTCGCACGGCCCCGCACTCGTGGCGACGCTGGAGGGCCTTCCCGCCGGCGTGCCGATCACCACGGAGATGGTGGCGGACGCCCTGGCCCGCCGCCGGCTCGGCTATGGCCGCGGTGCCCGGATGAAGTTCGAGCGGGACGAGGTCACCTTCCTCGGCGGCGTGCGGCACGGCCGTTCGCTGGGCTCCCCCGTCGCGGTCATGGTCGGCAACACCGAGTGGCCCAAGTGGGAGCAGGTCATGGCCGCCGACCCGGTCGACGAGAACGTACTGGCCGAGCTGGCCCGTAACGCCCCGCTGACCCGGCCCCGCCCCGGCCACGCCGACCTCGCCGGCATGCAGAAGTACGGCTTCGACGAGGCCCGCCCGATCCTGGAGCGCGCCTCCGCCCGCGAGACCGCGGCCCGGGTCGCCCTGGGCGCCGTCGCCCGCTCCTTCCTCAAGGAGACGGCCGGCATCGAGATCGTCTCGCACGTCGTCGAGCTGGCCTCGGCCAAGGCCCCCTACGGCGTCTACCCCACGCCCGCCGACGTCGAGAAGCTGGACGCCGACCCGGTGCGCTGCCTGGACGCCGACGCGTCGAAGGCGATGGTCGCCGAGATCGACCAGGCCCACAAGGACGGCGACACGCTCGGCGGCGTCGTCGAGGTGCTGGCCTACGGCGTGCCGGTCGGCCTCGGCTCGCACGTCCACTGGGACCGCCGCCTGGACGCCCGACTGGCCGCCGCCCTGATGGGCATCCAGGCCATCAAGGGCGTCGAGGTCGGCGACGGCTTCGACCTGGCGCGGGTGCCCGGCTCGAAGGCACACGACGAGATCCTCGCCACCGACGACGGCATCAAGCGCGCCTCCGGCCGCTCCGGCGGCACGGAGGGCGGCCTGACCACCGGTGAACTCCTGCGCGTCCGGGCCGCGATGAAGCCGATCGCGACCGTGCCGCGGGCGCTGGCGACGATCGACGTGGCCACCGGCGAGGCGGCCAAGGCGCACCACCAGCGCTCCGACGTCTGCGCGGTCCCGGCCGCCGGCATCGTCGCCGAGGCGATGGTGGCACTGGTGCTGGCCGACGCGGTGCTGGAGAAGTTCGGCGGCGACAGCGTGCCGGAGACCCGCCGCAACGTCCGCAGCTTCCTCGACAACCTGGCGATCAAGTGACCGCGCCCGTCGTCGTACTGGTCGGCCCGCCCGGGGCCGGCAAGTCCACCGTGGGCGCACTGCTGGCCGAACGGCTGGGTGTCGGTTACCGCGACACCGACGCCGACATCGTCGCCACCGCAGGCAAGCCGATCGCCGAGATCTTCATCGAGGACGGCGAGCCGCACTTCCGCGAGCTGGAGCGGGCGGCGGTCCGTACCGCCCTCGACGGCCACCCCGGGGTGCTCTCCCTCGGCGGCGGCGCGATCATGGACGACGGCACCCGGAAGCTGCTGACCGGCCTGCCGGTGGTCTTCCTGGACGTCGAACTCGCCGACGCCGTAAAGCGGGTGGGACTGGACGCCCCCCGCCCGCTGCTCGCGGTCAACCCGCGCAAGCAGTGGCGCGAGCTGATGGAGCGGCGCCGCCCGCTCTACACCGAGGTCGCACAGGCCGTGATCGCCACCGGGGGCCGCACCCCCGAGGACGCCGCCGACGCGATCGTGGACGCTTTGGAGCTACGGCCGGCCGCGGACGCCGCGCGGTCCGCCGGCAGGGAGGAACAGGCATGACGGAGCACGCCACCCGCATCCAGGTCGGCGGTACCGCCGGCACCGACCCCTACGAGGTCCTCGTCGGGCGGCAGCTGCTGGGCGAACTCCCCGGCCTGATCGGCGCCGCGGCCAAGCGCGTCGCCGTGCTGCACCCCGAGGCGCTGGCCACCACCGGTGAGGCGCTGCGCGAGGACCTGGCCGGGCAGGGCTACGAGGCGATCGCCATCCAGTTGCCCAACGCCGAGGAGTCCAAGACCGCCGAGGTCGCCGCCTACTGCTGGAAGGCGCTCGGCCAGACCGGCTTCACCCGCACCGACGTGATCGTCGGCGTGGGCGGCGGCGCCACCACCGACCTGGCCGGCTTCGTCGCCGCGACCTGGCTGCGCGGGGTGCGCTGGATCGCCGTACCGACCACCGTCCTGGGCATGGTGGACGCCGCGGTCGGCGGCAAGACCGGCATCAACACGGCCGAGGGCAAGAACCTCGTCGGCGCCTTCCACCCGCCGGCCGGGGTGCTCTGCGACCTGGCCGCGCTGGACAGCCTCCCGGTCCACGACTACGTCTCCGGGCTGGCCGAGGTCATCAAGGCCGGTTTCATCGCCGACCCGGCGATCCTCGACCTGATCGAGGCGGACCCGGAGGGCGCCAAGCGTCCCGACGGCCCGCACACCTCCGAGCTGATCGAGCGGGCGATCCGGGTCAAGGCCGAGGTGGTCTCCGCGGACCTCAAGGAGTCCGGTCTGCGGGAGATCCTCAACTACGGGCACACCCTGGCGCACGCCATCGAGAAGAACGAGCGCTACAACTGGCGGCACGGCGCCGCGGTCTCCGTCGGCATGGTCTTCGCCGCCGAACTCGGCCGGATCGCCGGCCGGTTGGACGACGCCACCGCCGACCGGCACCGCGCCGTCCTGGCCTCCGTCGGACTGCCCCTGACCTACCGCGGCGACCAGTGGCCCAAGCTGCTGGAGACCATGAAGGTCGACAAGAAGTCCCGCGGCGACCGGCTCCGCTTCATCGTCCTGGACGGCCTGGCCAAGCCGACCGTCCTGGAGGGCCCGGACCCGGCGATGCTGCTCGCGGCGCACGCCGAGATCGCGGCGTGAGCCCGATGAGCCGCCGCGTGCTGGTCCTGAACGGCCCCAACCTCGGCCGGCTGGGCTCCCGCGAGCCCGACGTCTACGGCGCCACCTCCTACGCCGGGCTGGTCGCCGAATGCGCCCGGCTCGGCAAGGAACTCGGCTTCGAGGCCGAGGTGCGGGAGACCAACGACGAGGGCGAGATGGTCCGCTGGCTGCACGAGGCCGCCGACGGTGCCGTCCCCGTCGTCATCAACCCCGGTGCGTTCACGCACTACTCGTACGCGATGCGGGACGCGGCGGCCCAGCGCACCGCCCCGCTGATCGAGGTGCACATCTCCAACCCGTACGCCCGCGAGGAGTTCCGCCACACCTCGGTCATCGCGGCCGTCGCCAGTGGCACCATCGCCGGTTTCGGCATCGGCTCGTACCGTCTGGCGCTGCGCGCCCTCGCCGAGGAACTGAACGGCTGACCGGCGCGTCGTCCATACACCCGTACCCTCGGCCGTTCATTCGACGGACGCCGGGGGTAGGGAAACCTCCTGGCAGTTGCCGGGGGAGTACGGTTCACCGCAGCACCACCCGGCGGTGGGGCAGCAACGGCCCGTACCCGCCCCGCAGTTGCCGCCACGGCGCACCGGGCCACCCCGCCCGGTGCGCCGCCCCGCACCACGTCGACCGCACGAGACGGAGAGCCACCGGATGCAGTACGCAGTGGGGGCTCCGCTGCCACCGCCCCGCGGCCCGCTTCCCCCCCAAGGCGCCGGCATGACCATGAACTGGACGCCCCACCCCGGCCAGCCCCACCCGCCCGGCGTGCCGCACACCCCCGCGGCCCCGCCGCCGCCCGCCCCGCCGGCGCACACCGCCCCGGGCCAGGGCTGGCACGCCCCCGCGCCCCACCAGGCCCCGCCCACCCCGCACAGCAACGACATCACCGGCCACGTCCAGCTGCCCTCCGGCGCCCCCGTCCCGCTGCCCAGCCCGCCGCCAGGCAACGCCGCCCCGGACGCCGCGCACGCCGCCGTAGCGGTGCTGCTGATCGGCCCGGCCGGCGCCGGCAAGACCAGCGTCGCCCGCCACTGGGCCGACACCCGGCGGGTGCCGACCGCGCACATCAGCCTGGACGACGTCCGCGAATGGGTCCGGTCCGGTTTCGCCGACCCGCAGTCCGGCTGGAACGACAACTCCGAGGCGCAGTACCGCCTCGCCCGCCGCACCTGCGGCTTCTCCGCGCGCAACTTCCTCGCCAACGGCATCTCCTGCATCCTCGACGACGCGGTCTTCCCGGACCGCCCGGTCGTCGGCCTCGGCGGCTGGAAGCGTCACGTCGGCCCCGGTCTGCTGCCGATCGTGCTGCTCCCGGGCCTGGAGGTCGTCCTGGATCGCAACGCCCGGCGCACCGGCAACCGCCGCCTCTCCGACGAGGAGGTGGCCCGCATCCACGGCCGGATGGCCGGCTGGTACGGCTCCGGGCTGCCGATCATCGACAACTCCCAGCACGACGTCGCCACCACCGTGCGGGCGCTCGACGAGGTCGTCGCCCGCGGCATCGCCAGTCCGCCCAGCTGGTAGCCGGCCCCGTCCCCCGGCCGGCCGTCTCGAACGGCCGGTCCGGGAGAGCGGTCGTACGCTGACGATATGTCCGAGTTGTACGCGGTCCGACGCACGCAGCTGCGCGACCGCTGCGCCGCAACCGGAAGTACCGCCGCACTGATCTCGCGCCCCGCCAACGTCCGCTATCTCACCGGCTGCACCCCACCCGGCGCGGCCCTGCTGCTGGGCCCCGGCGACCCCGGCGATGACGTCCTGGTCTGCGGCCGGCCGCTCACCGGTGACCCCACCGAGGGGCACCCCGCCGACGACGTACGGGTCTCGGTGCTGCCGGCCCGCGGCAGCGACCCCGTGGTGGCCGCCGCCGGTCTGGCCGCCAAGGCGGGCGCGGAGATCCTCGCCGTGGAGGAGCACCACCTCACCGTCACCCGCCACCGGGCGCTGTCCCAGATCGCGCCCCGGATGCGACTCGCCGACCTGGCCTGCGCCGTCGAGGCGCAGCGGCTGGTCAAGGACGACGACGAGATCGCCTGCCTGCGGATCGCCGCCGAGATCAGCGACCAGGCACTGGGCGAACTCCTGGAGTCGATCCTGGTCGGCCGCACCGAACGCCACCTCGCGCTCGAACTGGAGCGCCGCCTGGTCGACCACGGCGCGGACGGCCCGGCCTTCCCCACCTCCGTCGCCACCGGCCCGAACTCCGGGCGCGCCGGCCACCTGCCCACCGACCGACGGGTCGAGGAGGGCGACTTCCTGACCGTCGGCCTGGGCGCGAACTACCGCGGCTACCGTTGCGAGATCGGCCGGACCTTCGTCATCGGCACCACCCCGGCGGACTGGCAGATCGACCTGTACGACCTGGTCTTCGCAGCCCAGAAGGCCGGTCGGGAGGCGCTGGCGCCGGGCGTGGAGTGCCATGAGGTGGACCGGGTGACCCGCCAGATCCTGGAGCGGGCGGGGCACGGTGAGGGGGTCGGGCCGTGGACCGGACACGGTGTCGGACTGGAAATCGACGAGGACCCTCAATTGTCACCCGGCGCCATGGGTAAACTGGACGCTTGCGTGCCGGTCACCGTCGAGCCAGGGGTCCACATCCCGGGCCGTGGGGGTGTCCGGATCGACGACACCCTCGTCGTCCGCCCCGAGGCGGACGGCGGACCCGAGCTACTCACGATCACGACCAAGGAGCTGCTCGCCCTGTGAGCCACCGAGCTCACTGCGGGCGGTTTCGAGGTACCCACCACCTGTAGTCCAGGAGATTCCGCAACCGTGGCTTCCACGAACGACCTCAAGAACGGCATGGTGCTCAAGCTCGAAGGCGGCCAGCTCTGGTCCGTCGTCGAGTTCCAGCACGTCAAGCCCGGTAAGGGCCCGGCCTTCGTCCGTACCAAGCTCAAGCACGTGCTCTCCGGCAAGGTGGTGGACAAGACCTTCAACGCCGGCACCAAGGTCGAGACGGCGACCGTCGACAAGCGGGGCATGCAGTTCTCGTACATGGACGGCGACTACTTCGTCTTCATGGACATGGACACCTACGACCAGCTGCACATCGACCGCAAGGCCGTCGGTGACGCCGCCAACTTCCTGATCGAGGGCTTCGAGGCCGTCGTCGCGCAGAACGAGGGCAACGTGCTCTACGTCGAGCTGCCGGCCGCCGTCGAGCTGGTCATCAAGGAGACCGAGCCGGGCGTCCAGGGCGACCGCTCCACGGGCGGCACCAAGCCCGCCACCCTGGAGACCGGCTACGAGATCCAGGTCCCGCTCTTCATCACCACCGGTGAGAAGATCAAGGTCGACACCCGTACCGGCGACTACCTCGGCCGGGTGAACAGCTAACCGTGGCTGCCCGCACCAAGGCCCGTAAGCGCGCCTTCCAGATCCTCTTCGAGGCCGACCAGCGCGGTGCCGATGTGCAGTCCGTGCTCGCGGACTGGATGCGCCATGCCCGGACCGACTCCCGCCAGCCGCCGGTGCACGAGTACACCCTGGAACTGGTCGAGGGGTACGCGGAGCACGTCGCCCGCATCGACGAGCTCATTTCCACCTACTCCGTGGACTGGGACCTGGACCGGATGCCGGCGGCCGACCGCTCCATCCTCCGGCTCGGGGCCTACGAGCTGCTCTGGGTGGACGGCACGCCGGACGCGGTGGCGATCGACGAGGCCGTGCAGCTGGCCAAGGAGTTCTCCACCGACGACTCGCCGTCGTTCGTCAACGGCCTGCTCGCTCGGCTCAAGGAGCTGAAGCCGGGGCTGCGCCGCGAGGAGACGCGCTGATCCGGCCGCGCGGCCGCTGATCGGCTGAGAGCCGAGGCACGGAACGGGCCCGGAGCGATGCGATATCGCTCCGGGCCCGTCGTCGTCCGTCTGCGCGCCGTCCGCCCGTCCAACCGGCTGTCGGGCCGGCCCCTGGCCGCAGCGCGCGGGAAACGCCGACCGCCGCCCTGGGAAGCCCAGGGCGGCGGTACGTTTCTGCGTGTGAAGCGCGGGGCTTCGGGCCGGTCAGATCTCCTCGTGCTGCACGGCCCGGCGGGCGTCCGCGTCCAGCACGCCCCAGCTGATCAGCTGCTCGGTGAGCACTGAGGGCGACTGGTCGTAGATCACCGCGAGGGTGCGCAGGTCGTCCTGACGGATCGAGAGGACCTTGCCGTTGTAGTCACCGCGCTGGCTCTGGATCGTGGCGGCGTAGCGCTGGAGCGGGCCGGCCTTCTCCTGCGGGACGTGGGCCAGACGCTCCAGGTCCAGCACCAACTTCGGCGGCGGCTCGGCGGCGCCGCCCGGCGTCGTGCCCGGCAGCAGCTCCTGCACCGGCACGCCGTAGAAGTCCGCCAGCTCGGCGAGGCGCTGTACGGTCACGGCACGGTCGCCGCGCTCGTACGACCCCACCACCACGGCCTTCCAGCGGCCCTGGGACTTCTCCTCGACGCCATGGAGAGAGAGGCCCTGCTGGGTACGGATGGCGCGGAGCTTGGCCCCGAGCTGTTTAGCGTATTCGCTGGACATAAAGCTCCCCAGACGGCTGTATCGACATGCGGCTCCGCCGCGTGGCTGGTAACTCACTGTGAGGTTACGCAGCGTAATCTGACTTCGTCAAGCCGAATGGGGCAGACCATCACCCGTCAGGGGGGCGTAGGGGGCCGAGAGGGCCTCCTGATAGCCTGAACCTCGTAATTCCGACGTCCTTTAAAGTCCGTCCCGTGAGGCGGAGAAGGAGGTCCGTTTCGTATGGACGCACGCAGTTCCGCATCGAGAACTCACACCCCGGCCCGGCCGGTGCTAGAGGGCCCCGACATCGCGCGGATGCTCACCCGCATCGCCCACGAAATCGTCGAGCGCGCCAAGGGCGCGGACGACGTGGTGCTGCTGGGAATCCCCACCCGCGGTGTCTTCCTCGCCCGGCGGTTGGCCGCCAAGCTCGAAGAGATCACCGGTCGCGCCATTCCGGTCGGCTCGCTCGACATCACGATGTACCGCGATGACCTGCGCCTGGGCCCGGCCCGCACGCTGGCTCGTACGGAGATCCCCACCGACGGCATCGAGGGGCGCCTCGTCCTCCTCGTCGACGACGTGCTCTTCTCCGGGCGCACCATCCGCGCCGCCCTGGACGCCCTGGGCGACATCGGGCGCCCGCGCGCCGTACAGCTCGCGGTCCTGGTCGACCGCGGCCACCGCGAGCTGCCCATCCGCGCCGACTACGTAGGCAAGAACCTCCCCACGTCGCTGCGGGAGGCGGTCAAGGTCCAGCTGACCGAGGAGGACGGTCGCGACGCCGTGCTGCTCGGCCTGCGCTCGGCTCCGTCCCGCCCCGGCTCCGATGTCGAGTCCCCGGCGGCCGAGCCGACCGCCCCGGCCGGCGAGCGCTAGCGCACGCGCGTACGGACCCGGTGACCCCGGGCCCGCACCCATGCCCGCTCAACGGACATTCCCGTACACCTCCCTCACTCCCGGAGTAAACCGGATGAAGCGCCACCTCATCTCGGCCGCCGATCTCACGCGGGACGACGCCGTGCTGATCCTCGACACCGCCGAGGAAATGGCCCGGGTCGCCGACCGGCCGATCAAGAAACTCCCCGCGCTGCGCGGGCGTACCGTCTGCAACCTCTTCTTCGAGGACTCGACCCGGACCCGGATCTCCTTCGAGGCCGCCGAGAAGCGGCTCTCCGCGGACGTCATCAACTTCGCCGCCAAGGGCTCCAGCATCTCCAAGGGCGAATCGCTCAAGGACACCGCCCAGACCCTGGAGGCGATGGGCGTCGACGCCGTCGTCATCCGGCACAGCGCCTCCGGCGCCCCGTACCGGCTGGCGACGTCCGGCTGGATCGACGCCCCCGTCATCAACGCCGGCGACGGCACCCACCAGCACCCCACCCAGGCCCTGCTGGACGCCTTCACCATGCGGCGCCGGCTCATCGGCCCGGACGCCGGGCTCGGCCGGGACCTCGACGGGAAGCGCATCACCCTCGTCGGCGACGTGCTGCACAGCCGCGTCGCCCGCTCCAACGTCGACCTCCTGCACACCCTCGGCGCCGAGGTCACCCTCGTCGCGCCGCCGACCCTGGTGCCGGTCGGCGTCGAGACCTGGCCGTGCGAGGTGTCCTACGACCTCGACAGCGTGCTGCCCAAGTCCGACGCCGTGATGATGCTGCGGGTGCAGCGCGAGCGGATGAACGCGGCCTTCTTCCCGACCGAGCGCGAGTACTCGCGGCGCTACGGCCTGGACGGCGACCGGATGGCGCGGATGCCCGAGCACGCCATCGTGATGCACCCCGGCCCGATGGTCCGCGGTATGGAGATCACCGCCGAGGTCGCCGACTCCGACCGCTGCACGGTCATCGAGCAGGTCGCCAACGGCGTCTCCATCCGCATGGCCGTCCTCTACTTGCTGCTCGGCGGCAACGAGCCCGCCGTCACCCACCCCCGTTCCGAGGAGAAGTAAGACCATGAGCAAGATTCTGATCCGCGGTGCGAAGGTGCTCGGTGGGGCTCCGCAGGACGTGCTGATCGACGGGGAGTTCATCGAGGCGGTCGGCACCGGCCTGTCCGCCGAGGGCGCCGACGTCGTCGAAGCCGACGGCAAGGTCCTCCTGCCGGGCCTGGTCGACCTGCACACCCATCTGCGCGAGCCCGGCCGGGAGGACTCCGAGACCGTTCTGACCGGTACCCGGGCCGCGGCCAGCGGCGGCTACACCGCGGTGTTCGCCATGGCCAACACCTTCCCGGTCGCCGACACCGCCGGCGTCGTCGAGCAGGTCTACCGGCTGGGCAAGGAGAGCGGCTACTGCGACGTACAGCCCATCGGCGCCGTCACCGTCGGGCTGGAGGGCAAGAAGCTCGCCGAGCTGGGCGCGATGCACGAGTCCGCGGCCGGCGTCACGGTCTTCTCCGACGACGGCAAGTGCGTCGACGACGCGGTGATCATGCGGCGGGCCCTGGAGTACGTGAAGGCGTTCGGCGGGGTCGTCGCCCAGCACGCCCAGGAGCCGCGGCTGACCGAGGGCGCCCAGATGAACGAGGGCATCGTCTCGGCCGAGCTGGGGCTCGGCGGCTGGCCGGCCGTCGCCGAGGAGTCGATCATCGCCCGGGACGTGCTGCTCGCCGAGCACGTGGGCTCCCGGGTCCACATCTGCCACCTCTCGACCGCCGGCAGCGTCGAGATCGTCCGGTGGGCCAAGTCCCGCGGGATCGACGTGACGGCCGAGGTCACCCCGCACCACCTGCTCCTCACCGACGAGCTGGTACGCAGCTACAACCCGGTCTACAAGGTCAACCCGCCGCTGCGCACCGAGCGCGACGTGCTGGCCCTGCGCGAGGCCCTCGCCGACGGCACGATCGACATCGTCGCCACCGACCACGCCCCGCACCCGCACGAGGACAAGGACTGCGAGTGGGCCGCGGCCGCGATGGGCATGGTGGGCCTGGAGACCGCGCTGTCCGTCGTCCAGCACACGATGGTCGAGACCGGGCTGTTGGACTGGGCCGGCGTCGCCGACCGGATGTCCGTCACCCCGGCGCGGATCGGCCGGCAGGCCGGCCACGGACGCCCGATCTCAGCCGGTGAGCCCGCCAACCTCACGCTGGTCGATTCCGCTTACCGTGGAGAGGTGGACCCCGCGGGCTTCGCCTCCCGCAGCCGCAACACCCCCTACGAGGGCCGTGAGCTGCCGGGACGCGTCACCCACACCTTCCTGCGGGGCCGCGCAACGGTCGTCGACGGGAAGCTGGCGTGACTCCTCCACTCATCCATCTGGCCGAGGCACCGCACTCCGCCCCGGTCACCGACTGGGCCGGGCGCATCGCCTGGGTGGTCGGTCTCCTGGTGTTCGTCGTTTTCGTCTACTGGCTGATGCGCCAGGGCTGGAAGTGGCGCGGCACCCTCCAGGGCGATCTGCCCGAGCTGCCGACCGCCCCGGCCGACGCCGGCGAGCCCCGGCTGACCCTCAGCGGCCGCTACCACGGCTCGACCACCGCCGGGCAGTGGCTGGACCGGATCGTCGCCCACGGCCTGGGCACCCGTAGCCGGGTCGAACTGACCCTGACCGACCAGGGCCTTGCGGTCGTACGGCCGGGCGCCACGGACTTCTTCGTACCGGTCGCCGCCCTGCGTGGCGCCCGCCTTGAGGCGGGCATCGCAGGCAAGGTCCTCCCTGAGGGCGGCCTGCTGGTCGTCACCTGGGAACACGGCGGCAAGCAGATCGACTCCGGCTTCCGCTCCGACCGGGCCGGCGAGCACCCGGCCTGGGTCGAGGCCATCGACCGGCTCAGCACCGAGCACACCACCGAGCACAGTGAAACGGAAGGCGCACGATGACGACCTCCACCAAGGGGACCGCCAAAATCCCCGCCGTACTCGTCCTGGAGGACGGCCGCACCTTCCGCGGCCGTGCCTACGGGGCCGTGGGGGAGACCTTCGGTGAAGCGGTGTTCTCCACCGGCATGACCGGCTACCAGGAGACCCTGACCGATCCCTCGTACCACCGTCAGGTCGTCGTCATGACCGCCCCGCACGTCGGCAACACCGGCGTGAACGACGAGGACCCCGAGTCCGCGCGGATCTGGGTCGCCGGCTACGTCGTCCGGGACCCCGCCCGGATCCCGTCCAACTGGCGCTCCCGGCGCTCCCTGGACGAGGAGCTGCGCCACCAGGGCGTCGTCGGCATCTGCGGCATCGACACCCGCGCGCTCACCCGCCACCTGCGCGAACGCGGTGCGATGCGGGTCGGCATCTTCTCCGGCAACGCGCTGCCCGACGCGGGCACGATGCTCGCCGAGGTGCGCCAGCAGCCCGAGATGCAGGGCGCCGACCTCTCCGCGCAGGTCGCCACCAAGGAGACGTACGTCGTCCCGGCGATCGGCACGAAGAAGTTCACCGTGGCCGCCGTCGACCTCGGCATCAAGGGCATGACCCCGCACCGGATGGCCGAGCGCGGCATCGAGGTGCACGTGCTGCCGGCCACCGCGACCGCCGAGGACATCTACGCGGTCGACCCCGACGGCGTGTTCTTCTCCAACGGGCCCGGCGACCCGGCCACCGCCGACCACGCGGTCGGCGTGATGCGCGAGGTGCTCTCCCGGAAGACCCCGCTGTTCGGCATCTGCTTCGGCAACCAGATCCTGGGCCGGGCGCTGGGCTTCGGCACGTACAAGCTCAAGTACGGGCACCGCGGCATCAACCAGCCGGTGCAGGACCGTACGACCGGCAAGGTCGAGGTCACCGCGCACAACCACGGGTTCGCCGTGGACGCGCCGCTCGACAAGGTTTCGGACACCCCCTTCGGCCGCGCCGAGGTTTCCCACGTCTGCCTGAACGACAACGTGGTGGAGGGGCTCCAGCTCCTCGACCAGCCGGCCTTCAGCGTCCAGTACCACCCCGAGGCGGCCGCCGGCCCGCACGACGCCGCGTACCTCTTCGATCGCTTCGTCGAGCTCATGCGAGACAACAATCAGCACAGCGTTTCTCTGATGGAGGGCCAGCGTGCCTAAGCGCACCGATATCCAGTCCGTCCTGGTCATCGGCTCCGGCCCGATCGTCATCGGTCAGGCCGCCGAGTTCGACTACTCCGGCACCCAGGCTTGCCGGGTCCTCAAGACCGAGGGCCTGCGCGTCATCCTGGTCAACTCCAACCCGGCCACGATCATGACCGACCCGGAGATCGCCGACGCCACGTACGTCGAGCCGATCACCCCGGAGTTCGTCGAGAAGATCATCGCCAAGGAGCGTCCGGACGCGCTGCTGCCGACCCTCGGCGGCCAGACGGCGCTCAACACCGCCATCTCGCTGCACGAGGCCGGCACCCTCGACAAGTACGGCGTCGAGCTGATCGGCGCCAACGTCGAGGCGATCAACAAGGGCGAGGACCGCGACCTGTTCAAGGGCGTCGTCGAGGCGGTCAACGCCAAGATCGGCCACGGCGAGTCCGCCCGCTCGGTCATCTGCCACTCCATGGACGACGTCCTCAACGGCGTCGAGGAGCTCGGCGGCTACCCGGTCGTCGTCCGCCCGTCCTTCACCATGGGCGGCGCCGGCTCCGGCTTCGCCCACGACGAGGAGGAGCTGCGCCGGATCGCCGGCCAGGGCCTGACGCTCTCGCCGACCACCGAGGTGCTCCTGGAGGAGTCCATCCTCGGCTGGAAGGAGTACGAGCTGGAGCTGATGCGCGACAAGCACGACAACGTCGTGGTCGTCTGCTCCATCGAGAACTTCGACCCGATGGGCGTGCACACCGGTGACTCGATCACCGTCGCCCCGGCGATGACGCTCACCGACCGCGAGTACCAGGTCCTGCGGGACATCGGCATCGCCGTGATCCGCGAGGTCGGGGTGGACACCGGCGGCTGCAACATCCAGTTCGCGGTCAACCCCGAGGACGGCCGGGTCATCGTCATCGAGATGAACCCCCGGGTCTCCCGCTCCTCGGCCCTGGCCTCCAAGGCCACCGGCTTCCCGATCGCGAAGATCGCCGCGAAGCTGGCCGTGGGCTACACCCTGGACGAGATCCCCAACGACATCACCCGGGAGACCCCGGCGTCGTTCGAGCCGACCCTCGACTACGTCGTCGTCAAGGTGCCGCGGTTCGCCTTCGAGAAGTTCCCGGCCGCCGACGCCACCCTCACCACCACCATGAAGTCGGTCGGCGAGGCGATGGCCATCGGCCGCAACTTCACCGAGGCGCTCAACAAGGCACTGCGCTCGCTGGAGAAGAAGGGCAGCCAGTTCGCCTTCACCGGCGAGCCCGGCGACAAGGCCGAGCTGCTGGAGCGGGCCAAGGTCCCCACCGACGGCCGGATCAACACCGTCATGGCGGCGATCCGGGCCGGCGCCACCCCGCAGGAGGTCTTCGACGCCACGAAGATCGACCCGTGGTTCGTCGACCAGCTCTTCCTGATCAAGGAGGTCGCGGACGAGATCGAGGCCGCCGACACGCTTGACCCGGAAATCCTTGCGGAAGCAAAGCGGCACGGTTTCTCGGACGCCCAGATCGCGGACCTCCGCGGCCTGCGCGAGGACGTCGTCCGCGAGGTGCGGCACGCGCTCGGCCTCCGCCCGGTCTACAAGACGGTCGACACCTGCGCGGCCGAGTTCGCGGCACGGACCCCGTACTTCTACTCGTCCTACGACGAGGAGACCGAGGTCGCGCCCCGCGAGAAGCCCGCGGTGATCATCCTCGGCTCCGGCCCCAACCGCATCGGCCAGGGCATCGAGTTCGACTACTCCTGCGTCCACGCCTCGTTCGCGCTCAGCGACGCCGGCTACGAGACCGTGATGGTCAACTGCAACCCGGAGACCGTCTCCACCGACTACGACACCTCCGACCGCCTGTACTTCGAGCCGCTCACGCTCGAAGACGTGCTGGAGATCGTGCACGCCGAATCCCAGGCGGGCCCGGTCGCCGGGGTCATCGTCCAGCTCGGCGGGCAGACCCCGCTGGGCCTGGCGCAGGCCCTCAAGGACAACGGCGTGCCGATCGTCGGCACCTCGCCCGAGGCCATCGACCTCGCCGAGGAGCGCGGCGCGTTCGGCCGGGTGCTGACCGAGGCCGGCCTGCCGGCCCCCAAGTACGGCACCGCCTTCTCCTTCGTCGAGGCCAAGGACATCGCCGCCGAGATCGGCTACCCGGTGATGGTCCGCCCCTCGTACGTGCTCGGCGGCCGCGGTATGGAGATCGTCTACGACGAGCCCTCGCTGGCCGAGTACCTGGAGCGGCACGCCGGCCTGATCGACCGGCACCCGGTCCTCATCGACCGGTTCCTCGACGACGCCATCGAGATCGACGTGGACGCGCTCTACGACGGTCACGAGCTCTACCTCGGCGGCGTCATGGAGCACATCGAGGAGGCCGGTATCCACTCCGGCGACTCCGCCTGTGCGCTGCCCCCGATCACCCTCGGCGGCTTCGACATCAAGCGGCTGCGCGCCTCCACCGAGGCCATCGCCAAGGGCGTCGGCGTCCGCGGGCTGATCAACATCCAGTTCGCGATGGCCGGGGACATCCTCTACGTCCTCGAAGCCAACCCGCGCGCCTCGCGGACCGTGCCCTTCACCTCGAAGGCCACCGCGGTCCCGCTGGCCAAGGCCGCCGCCCGGATCTCGCTGGGCGCCACCATCGCCGAGCTGCGCGCCGAGGGCATGCTCCCCAAGACCGGGGACGGCGGCACGCTGCCGCTGGACGCGCCGATCTCCGTCAAGGAGGCGGTCATGCCCTGGTCGCGGTTCCGGGACGCCTCGGGCCATGGCGTGGACACCATCCTCGGCCCGGAGATGCGCTCCACCGGCGAGGTCATGGGCATCGACTCGGTCTTCGGCACGGCGTACGCCAAGTCGCAGGCCGGCGCCTACGGTGCGCTGCCCACCAAGGGCCGCGCGTTCGTCTCCGTCGCCAACCGCGACAAGCGCTCGATGATCTTCCCGGCCCGTGAGCTGGTCGCCCACGGCTTCGAGCTGCTGGCCACCTCCGGCACCGCCGAGGTGCTGCGCCGCAACGGCATCAAGGCCACCGTGGTCCGCAAGCAGTCCGAGGGCGAGGGCCCCAACGGCGAGAAGACCATCGTCCAGCTGATCCACGACGGCCAGGTCGACCTGATCGTCAACACCCCCTACGGGACCGGCGGCCGGCTCGACGGCTACGACATCCGCACCGCCTCCGTGGCCCGCGGCATCCCCTGCCTGACCACGGTCCAGGCGCTGGCCGCCGCCGTCCAGGGCATCGAGGCGGTGTCCCGCGGCGATGTCGGGGTGCGCTCCCTCCAGGAGCACGCCCGACATCTGACCTCGGCCCGCGAGGAGTAGGCCCGAGAGGGGGACACCAGATGGTGTCCCCCTCTTCATGAGCCCACCGACCCCCTCGCGAAAAGGCCCGCCCACCATGTACCGCCTGTTCTTCCAGCTGATCTTCCAGCGCATGGACCCCGAGAAGGCCCACCACCTGGCCTTCCGCTGGATCCGTCTGGCCGCGCGCCTCCCCGTGCTGCGCACCTTCGCCGCGGCCGCCCTCGCCCCCCGCCACAAGGAACTGCGCACCGAGGCCCTGGGCCGCCGAATGCACGGCCCCTTCGGCCTGGCCGCCGGCTTCGACAAGAACGCCGTGGCCATCGACGGGATGGCCATGCTCGGCTTCGACCACGTCGAGATCGGCACCGTCACCGCCGAGCCGCAGCCCGGAAACCCCAAGAAGCGACTGTTCCGGCTGGTGCCGGACCGCGCGCTGATCAACCGGATGGGCTTCAACAACGACGGCTCGGCGGCGGTCGCCGCCCGCCTGGCCGCCCGCAACCCCGTCTTCCGGACCACGGTCGGCGTCAACATCGGCAAGACCAAGATCGTCCCGGAGGCCGAGGCGGTCGCCGACTACGTCACCTCCACCGAGCGCCTGGCCCAGCACGCCGACTACCTGGTCGTCAACGTCTCCTCGCCGAACACGCCGGGGCTGCGCAACCTCCAGGCCGTCGACCACCTGCGCCCGTTGCTCACCGCGGTCCGCGAGGCCGCCGACCGCACGGTCACCGACCGCCGGGTCCCGCTGCTGGTCAAGATCGCCCCCGACCTCGCCGACGAGGACGTGGACGCGGTCGCCGACCTCGCCCTGGAACTGGGCCTGGACGGCATCATCGCCACCAACACCACCATCGCCCGTGAGGGCCTCGGACTGGCCTCCGACCCGAAGCTGATCGCCGAGACCGGTGGCCTCTCCGGCGCCCCCCTCAAGGAGCGCTCCCTGGAGGTCCTGAGCCGCCTGTACGCCCGTGTGGGCGACCGGATCACCCTGGTCGGGGTCGGCGGCATCGAGACCGCCGAGGACGCCTGGCAGCGCATCCTCGCCGGCGCCACCCTCGTCCAGGGCTACAGCGCCTTCATCTACCAGGGCCCGTTCTGGTGCCGCGCGATCCACAAGGGCCTCGCCGCGCGCCTGCGCAACAGCCCGTACGCCACTCTCGCCGACGCGGTCGGCGCCGACCACAAGAAGGTGACCGGATGAGCCTCGAACCCTTCGGTGCCCGTCTCCGCCGTGCCATGGACGAGCGCGGCCCGCTCTGCGTCGGCATCGACCCGCACGCCTCGCTGCTGGCCGACTGGGGCCTGAACGACGATGTGGCGGGCCTGGCCCGGTTCACCCGGACCGTGGTGGAGGCGCTCGGCGAGCAGGTCGCGGTCTTCAAGCCGCAGTCGGCCTTCTTCGAGCGGTTCGGCTCGCGCGGCATCGCCGTCCTGGAAACCGCCGTCGAGGAGGCGCGGGAGCGCGGTGCACTGATCCTCATGGACGCCAAACGCGGTGACATCGGTTCCACCATGAGCGCCTACGCCGCGGCGTTCCTGCGCCCGGACTCGCCGCTGTTCTCGGACGCGCTGACGGTCTCCCCGTACCTCGGCTTCGGCTCTCTGAAGCCCGCCGTGGAACTGGCGCGGGAGAGCGGCGCCGGCCTCTTCGTGCTCGGCCTGACCTCCAACCCGGAGGGCGCGGAGGTCCAGCGGGCGGTCCGCGAGGACGGCCGCACGGTCGCCGCCACCATGCTCGGCCACCTGGCCGCCGAGAACGCCGGGGCGGAGCCGCTGGGGTCCTTCGGCGCGGTCGTCGGTGCCACGCTCGGCGATCTCTCCACCTTCGACCTGGCGATCAACGGCCCGCTGCTGGCACCCGGCATCGGGGCGCAGGGCGCCACCCCCGCGGACCTGCCCACCGTCTTCGGCAAAGCGGTCCGCAACGTGGTGCCGAGCGTCAGCCGGGGAGTGCTGAAGCACGGCCCGGACACCGGCGCACTGCGCGCGGCGGCGACCCGCTGCGCCGACGAAGTGCGCGCGGCGGTCGCATAACGCGGTTATTTGGTCCCGAAATGTCCTGGTCAGCTGAGTCTGACCAGGACTTTTCGTCTGTTCTCGCTGACTCCAGCGCCATCGGCCGCTAGTCTCCGACGAGAGCACTGCACGTAAGCGCGTTGCTCGTTGCTCCGCTGTTGCGGGGCGACTAGGTTCCACACCGGTCCGTATCCGACAGTTCGACATCCGAGGTGACGTAGGCGTGGCTCTTCCGCCCCTTACCCCTGAACAGCGCGCTGCCGCGCTCGAAAAGGCCGCCGCGGCTCGCCGGGAGCGCGCCGAGGTCAAGAATCGGCTCAAGCATTCCGGGGCCTCCCTGCACGAGGTCATCCAGCAGGGCCAGAAAAACGATGTCATCGGCAAGATGAAGGTCTCCGCCCTCCTGGAGTCCCTGCCGGGCGTGGGCAAGGTCCGCGCGAAGCAGATCATGGAGCGACTCGGCATCTCCGAGAGCCGCCGGGTGCGCGGTCTGGGCTCCAACCAGATCGCCTCACTGGAGCGTGAGTTCGGCAGCACGGGTTCCTGAGTTTCTCGGCACTGCCGGGTAGCTGGAATAATCGCTGCATGAGTTCAGCAGTCTCCCGGGGGTCCGCCCCCGTTCCCCCGGCCAGACAACCGCGCCTGACCGTGCTCTCCGGCCCTTCGGGGGTCGGCAAGAGCACGGTCGTCGCGCATCTGCGCAAGGTCCATCCCGAAATCTGGCTCTCGGTCTCGGCCACCACCCGCAAGCCGCGCCCGGGGGAGCGCCACGGCGTCCAGTACTTCTTCGTCGAGGACGAGGAATTCGACAAGCTGGTCGCCAACGGTGAGCTGCTGGAGTGGGCCGAGTTCGCCGGCAACCGCTACGGGACCCCGCGCAAGGCGGTGCTGGACCGGCTGGCGGCCGGCGAGCCGGTCCTCCTGGAGATCGATCTGCAGGGCGCCCGCCAGGTGCGCGAGTCCATGTCGGACGCCGACCTGGTCTTCCTGGCTCCGCCGAGTTGGGACGAACTGGTCCGCCGTCTCACCGGTCGCGGCACGGAGGCGCCGGAGGTCATCGAGCGGCGCCTGGAGGCGGCCGGGATCGAGCTCGCGGCGGAGAAGGAGTTCGACGTAACGCTCGTCAACACCTCCGTCGAGGACGTCAGCCGTGAGCTGCTAGCCTTGATGCTGCGCCGCCCTGAAGACCGGACCACCGGCGACTGACTCCGGTCCCGCTCGCGGCGCCGCGGATTTTCGGCGCTTACGCGCCATCACCTGCTTTATCCCCTTTCGGAAGGTCAGAGAGTGTCCTCTTCCATCACTGCACCCGAGGGCATCATCAACCCGCCCATTGATGAGCTTCTCGAGGCCACCGACTCGAAGTACAGCCTCGTGATCTACGCCGCCAAGCGCGCGCGCCAGATCAACGCGTACTACTCCCAGCTCGGCGAGGGCCTGCTGGAGTACGTCGGCCCGCTGGTCGACACCCACGTGCACGAGAAGCCGCTGTCGATCGCGCTCCGCGAGATCAACGCCGGTCTGCTGACCTCGGAGGCCATCGAGGGCCCGGCCGGCCAGTAAGCGGCACCGCATTCCTCACCAAGGGCCCGGCAGGGGCACCTCTCGGCAGATAGCCGGGGGACCTGCCGGGCCCTTGGCATGCCGTGAGGGCATAGGTTGAGGGACATGCGTTCGGACCTAGGCTCGGGGAGCGGGGAATCGATGGACAAGCGGGAGCGGCCCAGGGTCGTCCTGGGGGTCAGTGGCGGGATCGCCGCGTACAAGGCGTGCGAGCTGCTACGCCGACTCACGGAGTCCGGTCACGACGTACGGGTGGTGCCGACCGCCTCGGCGCTGCACTTCGTCGGCGAGGCCACCTGGTCGGCGCTGTCCGGCAACCCGGCCACCACCGAGGTCTGGGAGTCCGTCCACGAGGTCCCGCACGTGCGCATCGGGCAGGCCGCCGACCTCGTCGTGGTCGCCCCGGCCACCGCCGACATGCTGGCCAAGGCCGCCCACGGCCTCGCGGACGACCTGCTGACCAACACCCTGCTCACCGCCCGTTGTCCGGTGATCTTCGCGCCCGCGATGCACACCGAGATGTGGGAGAACCCCGCCACCCAGGAGAACGTCGCCACGCTGCGGCGCCGCGGCGCGCTCGTCATCGAGCCCGCGGTGGGCCGGCTCACCGGCGTCGACACCGGCAAGGGCCGCTTCCCGGACCCGGTGGAGATCTTCGACCTGTGCCGCCAGGTGCTGGCCCGCGGCGCCGAGGGCCTGCCGCAGGACCTCGGGGGTCGCCACGTCGTGGTCAGCGCGGGCGGCACCCGGGAGCCGCTGGACCCGGTGCGCTACCTGGGCAACCGCTCGTCCGGCAAGCAGGGCTACGCCCTCGCCCGTACTGCCGCGGCCCGCGGTGCCCGGGTCACCCTGGTCGCCGGCAACACCGAGCTGCCCGACCCGGCCGGTGTGGACGTGATCCGGATCGGCACCGCCCGGCAGCTGCGCGAGGCCGTGCTGAAGGCCGCGGCGGACGCCGACGCGGTGGTGATGGCCGCCGCGGTGGCCGATTTCCGCCCCGCCGTTTACGCCACCGGCAAGATCAAGAAGCAGGAGGGGCAGGAGCCGGAACCCGTCACCCTGGTACGGAATCCGGACATCCTTGCCGAGCTCTCCGCCGACCGGGCCCGCCCCGGTCAGCTGGTCGTCGGCTTCGCCGCCGAGACCGACGACGTCCTCGCCAACGGTCGCGCCAAGCTCGCCCGCAAGGGCTGCGATCTCCTGGTCGTCAACGAGGTCGGCGAACACAAGACCTTCGGTTCGGCCGAAAACGAGGCCGTGATCCTGGCCACGGACGGCACCGAGACCCCCGTCCCCTACGGTCCGAAGGAAGCCCTCGCCGACACCGTTTGGGACCTGGTCATCGCCCGTCTGGCCGATCCGCGCCCCTGACGGTCACCCCTGCGGGTAACCCCCGGAGCGGGCCGTCGAGGGCCCTTATCGGCCCCTGAAAATCGGCGTGTCCTCTTGACCCGACTGATTCTCAAGGTGATCGTCACTACCGTGAGTCAGTGGTGTCCCAGGTCACGGGGGTTCCATAAATCGAGACTGCGTGCCCAAGCGCCACATTCGACCGATAAACTGGCAGTGGATTTGGCCGAGCGCAGCTCTCGGCCGTTCCGCTAAATGATCAGCCAGCAGCCGCTGCAACCCCAGGGAGCGATGTGTCCCGCCGCCTGTTTACCTCGGAGTCCGTCACCGAGGGCCACCCCGACAAGATCGCTGACCAGATCAGCGACACCATTCTCGACGCGCTCCTCAAGGAGGACCCGACCTCCCGGGTCGCCGTGGAGACGTTGATCACCACCGGCCTGGTGCACGTGGCCGGCGAGGTGACGACCAAGGCGTACGCCGACATCCCCAATCTCGTCCGGAACAAGATCCTGGAGATCGGTTACGACTCGTCCAAGAAGGGCTTCGACGGCGCCTCCTGCGGCGTCTCGGTGTCCATCGGTGCGCAGTCGCCGGACATCGCCCAGGGCGTCGACACCGCCTACGAGAACCGCGTCGAAGGCGACGACGACGAGCTGGACCGGCAGGGCGCCGGCGACCAGGGTCTGATGTTCGGGTTCGCCTGCGACGAGACCCCCGAGCTGATGCCGCTCCCGATCTACCTGGCGCACCGCCTCTCGCGGCGTCTGTCGGAGGTCCGCAAGAACGGGACCATCCCCTACCTCCGCCCCGACGGCAAGACCCAGGTCACCATCGAGTACGACGGCAACAAGGCCGTCCGCCTCGACACCGTGGTGGTCTCCTCCCAGCACGCCAGCGACATCGACCTGGACTCGCTGCTCGCGCCCGACATCCGCGAGTTCGTCGTCGAGCACGTCCTCAACCAGCTCGTCGAGGACGGCATCAAGCTGGACACCGACGACTACCGCCTGCTGGTCAACCCGACCGGGCGGTTCGAGATCGGTGGCCCGATGGGCGACGCCGGCCTGACCGGCCGCAAGATCATCATCGACACCTACGGCGGTATGGCCCGCCACGGTGGCGGTGCCTTCTCCGGCAAGGACCCGTCCAAGGTCGACCGCTCCGCCGCGTACGCGATGCGCTGGGTCGCCAAGAACGTGGTCGCCGCCGGCCTCGCCTCGCGCTGCGAGGTCCAGGTCGCCTACGCGATCGGCAAGGCCGAGCCGGTCGGTCTCTTCGTCGAGACCTTCGGTACCAACGCGGTCGACACCGACAAGATCGAGGCCGCCATCGGTGAGGTCTTCGATCTCCGCCCGGCCGCGATCATCCGCGACCTCGACCTGCTCCGCCCGATCTACTCCCAGACCGCCGCCTACGGCCACTTCGGCCGCGAGCTGGAGGACTTCACCTGGGAGCGCACCGACCGGGTGGACGCCCTCCGCAAGGCCGCGGGCCTGTAAAAGGGCTCCGCACCGCCAGGGCTTCCCCCGAGGGCCCCGGACCGCTGGACGGTCCGGGGCCCTCGGCCGTTCGTGAGCTCCGGCCGCTGTCGGTGGGGTCTGCTAAGACTGGTTGCTGTGAGCAGGGAGAACGGGCGGGATCCGGGGGAGCAGGGCGAGCAGCTGGCCCTGATCCGGGAGGCCGTACGGGAGACGAAGGCGGAGCGGGCCAAGCCGCGCACGTGGCGGGGGGCTGCCCTGGCCGAGGAGCTTCCGGTGGCGCGGGTGCTGGTGGACAAGGGGCTGGTGCACCTCGACCGGTTCTTCGACTACGCGGTGCCGGCCGCACTGGACGCCGAGGCGCAGCCCGGGGTGCGGGTGCGGGTGCGGTTCGGGGCGGGGGAGAAGGGCGGCCGGCGCGAGGGTGGCCGGTTGGTCAGCGGCTTCATCGTGGAGCGGGTGGCGGAGAGCGAGTTCCGCGGGGTACTGGCGCCGATCGCCCAGGTGCTCTCGCCGGAGCGGGTGTTGACACCGGAGCTGCTGGGGCTGTGCCGGGCGGTCGCCGACCGATATGCCGGGTCGCTGGCGGATGTGGTGCAGCTGGCGGTGCCGCCGCGCCGGGCGCAGGTCGAGGCCGAGCCGTCGCCCGCGCCCTTGCCGCCCAACGCCCCGCCGGATTCCGGGAGTTGGGAGCGGTACGGGGCCGGTCCGGGGTTCCTGGCGGCGCTGGCGCGAGGGGACGCGCCGCGGGCGGTGTGGACGGCACTGCCCGGGCCGAGCTGGCCGGAGGAACTGGCGCGGGCGGCGGCCGCGGCGCTCGCCGGCGGGCGCGGGGCGCTGGTGGTGGTGCCCGACGGGCGGGCCGCGGCCCGGGTGGACGCGGCGCTCGGCGAGTTGATCGGGGCCGGTCGGCACGTGGTGCTGACGGCCGAATGCGGGCCCGAGGAGCGGTACCGGCGCTGGCTGGCGGTCAGCCGGGGCTCGGTGCGCGCGGTGATCGGGACGCGCGCCGCGATGTTCGCGCCGGTCGCCGGGCTGGGGCTGGTCGCGCTCTGGGACGACGGGGACGCCAGCCACAGTGATCCGCACGCCCCCCAGCCGCACGCCCGGGAGGTGCTCCTCCAGCGTGCGGTCGGCGAGCGGGCCGGCTTCCTGGTCGGCGGCCTGAGCTGCACGGTCGAGGCGGCCCAACTGGTGGAGACCGGCTGGGCGCGGCCACTGGCCGCCGACCGGGAGCGGGTGCGGGCCGCCGCCCCCCTGGTGCGTACGGTCGGGGACGGCGACGAGGCCCGGGACGCCGCGGCGCGCGCCGCCCGGCTGCCGTCGATGGCCTGGCAGATAGTGCGGGACGGGCTCACCCGCGGTCCGGTGCTGGTGCAGGTGCCGCGGCGGGGCTATGCCCCCCGGTTGGCGTGCGAGCGGTGTCGGGAAGCGGCCCGCTGCCGGGCGTGCGCCGGCCCGTTGGAGGCACGCGAGGCGGGCGAGTTGGCCTGCGCCTGGTGCGGCCGCGAGGAGTCGGACTGGCACTGCGCCGAGTGCGGCGGGACCCGGCTGCGGGCGCGGATCGTCGGGGCGCGGCGTACGGCGGAGGAGCTGGGCCGGGCGTTCCCGGCGGTTCCGGTGCGCACGTCGGGGCGTGATCATGTCCTGACGTCGGTGCCCGCCGCCCCCGCGCTGGTGGTGAGCACACCCGGCGCCGAACCGGTCGCCGAGGGCGGGGGTTACGCCGCAGCGCTGCTGCTGGACGGCTGGGCACTGCTGGGGCGGCCGGACCTGCGGGCCGGCGAGGAGGCGCTGCGCCGCTGGCTGGGTGCGGCCGCGTTGGTCCGCGGTCAGGCGGAGGGCGGCACGGTCGCGGTGATCGCGGAGCCGACGCTGCGGCCGGTCCAGGCGCTGGTGCGCTGGGACCCGGTCGGCCATGCGGTGCGGGAGCTGGCCGAGCGGGCCGAGCTGGGGTTCCCGCCGGTGTCGCGGATGGCTGCGGTGGCGGGCCGTGCCGAGGACGTGGCCGGTCTGCTGCGGGCGGCCGAACTCCCCGAGGGAGCCGAGGTGCTGGGCCCGGTGCCGCTACCGGTACCGGATCCCGGGCGGCCGCGGCGGCCGGGCGATCCTCCGCCGGGCGAGGTCTGGGAGCGTGCGCTGGTCCGGGTCCGCCCGGGGCAGGGCGCGGCACTGGCGGCGGCGCTGAAGGCCGCGCGGGCGGCCCGGCTGGTCAAGCGGGAGGGCGAGCCGGTCCGGGTGCGGATCGATCCGCCGGATCTGGGCTGAGCCGGGTTCGCGGGCCCGGTCTCCAAGCCCGTCTCCAGGCTCCGTTCGTGCCGCACGTCGCCCGGGACCGTGGTCGGCGGGCGGTCCCGGGTTCCGGTGCGGGGCGTCCGTGGGGGAAAGCGGAGGGGGATGCCGGAGGGGGAAGTCAGCCGTTGCGGGGACCGGGGAAGGCGCCGGGGCGGGCCTCGTCGCGGGAGGAGGCGGAGGGCTGGGTGGGCAGGGAGCGGGCGGCGGGGACGGCCGGGCTCCCGGTCAGGCCGCCGGCCATGCTGATCGCGCGGGCCGCGGAGGCGTCGGAGGGGCGCACCGCGGTCTCGCCGCCGTCGACGGACGGCTGGGTGGTGGCCCGTCGGGCGCCGTAACGGCGGTGCACCGCCTGCTTGGTGACGCCGAGTGCGGAGCCCACCGCGTCCCAGGAGAAGCCCAGCGAGCGGTCGAAGTCGACCGCCGCGGTGACGAGCGTTTCGATGCTGTCGCGGAGTTCCTGGGCGAGGCGCACGGTGGGGGCGGGCGCCCGTCCGTAGACGACGAAGCCCGCGGAGGGGCCCGTGCGTCGCGGCCGGTAGACGTTGCCGAGCTGCGCGGTGAGCGTGCGCAGGGCGTCCACCTGCCGGCGGACCCGCTCGATGTCCCGCACCAGGAGATGCAGGCTGGCGCGCGCCTGGGCGTCGTGGGTTGCGTGGTCGGCCATGAGCAAGCCTCTCGAACCGGCGTGGAAAGGATGGGTGAAAGCGTTCGGGCCGCCAAAGCGGCCCGGAATCGGTCAATGCTGCTTGACCAACGCGCCAGGAGCGACTCTGGTCACGGTGCAGGGGCGTATGAGCGTGTGCGCGGGGCGCGGGTGACTTCGCACGCCCCCCGGCGTTCCGGCCCATGACCTGCGTCAAGGCCAATAGACTGGTGCGTCGTTCCGCAGCGTGTGAGAGGTAGTCCGTCACCCATGAGGCTTGTCTTCGCCGGTACCCCCGAGGTTGCCGTACCCGCCCTCGATGCCCTGATCGCCTCGGACCGGCATGAGGTGGTGGCCGTCGTGACCCGGCCCGACGCGCCGGCCGGGCGGGGCCGCCGGCTGGTGGCCAGCCCGGTCGCGGAGCGCGCGGAGGAGGCCGGCATCGAGGTGCTCAAGCCCGCCAAGCCGCGCGACGACGACTTCCTGGCCCGGCTGCGGGAGATCGCGCCGGACTGCTGCCCGGTGGTCGCGTACGGCGCCCTGCTGCCCCAGGTCGCGCTGGACGTCCCGGCCCACGGCTGGGTCAACCTGCACTTCTCGCTGTTGCCCGCATGGCGGGGGGCGGCGCCCGTGCAGCACGCGGTGCTCGCCGGTGACGAGATCACCGGTGCCACCACCTTCCAGATCGAACGGGGGCTGGACTCCGGCCCGGTGTACGGGGTGCTCACCGAGGAGGTCCGGCCGACCGACACCAGCGGGGATCTGCTGACCCGGTTGGCGTTCGCCGGCTCCGGTCTGCTCGTCGCCACGATGGACGGCATCGAGGACGGCACCCTCGACGCGGTGCCGCAGCCGGAGGAGGGGGTCACCCTGGCCCCGAAGATCGAGGTGGAGGACGCCCGGATCGACTGGACCGCCCCGGCGCTGCGGGTGGACCGGGTGGTGCGGGGTTGTGCGCCGGCGCCCGGTGCCTGGACGGTGTTCCGCGGGGAGCGGCTCAAGGTGATGTCAGCCGCCCCCGCCGCCGATTACGACGGGCCGGCCCTGCCGGCGGGCGAACTGGCCGTCACCAAGAAGGCGGTGCACGTGGGCACCGGCAGCCACCCCGTTCAGCTGCTCTGGGTGCAGCCGCAGGGCAAGAAGCCGATGCAGGCGGCGGACTGGGCGCGCGGGGTGCGGATCGCGACCGGGGAGCAGCTGGGCGGCTGACCGGGGCGGGGTGCGTTCGAAGGGGCCGTCCGCGCGCCGCCGACTTCGGGCCCGCGTAGGCTGGGGCGAACCCCCGTCCCGTAATACCGGAGCACCTTTTCTGTGAGTCAGCAGCCGCCGCGCCGCCATGGCACCCGCAAGCCCTACCGCCGCCCGAAGAAGGACCCGGTCCGGATCCTCGCGTTCGAAGCGTTGCGGGCCGTGGACGAGCGGGACGCGTACGCGAACCTGGTCCTGCCGCCGCTGCTGCGCAAGGCGCGGGACGCCGGTGACTTCGACGCCCGGGACGCGGCGTTGGCCACCGAGCTGGTCTACGGGTCGCTCCGTCGCCAGGGCACCTACGACGCGATCCTGGCCAACTGTGTCGACCGGCCGCTGCGCGAGGTCGACCCGCCGGTGCTGGACGTGCTGACGCTCGGTGCGCACCAGTTGCTCGGCACCCGGATCCCCCCGCACGCCGCGGTCAGCGCCACCGTCGAACTGGCCCGGGTGGTGCTGGGCGACGGCCGGGCGAAGTTCGTCAACGCGGTGCTGCGCAAGCTCACCGCGCACGATCTGGACGGTTGGCTGGAGCGGGTGGCCCCGGAGTACGACGAGGACCCGGAGGACCATCTGGGGATCGTGCACGCCCATCCGCGCTGGGTCGTCTCCGCGCTCTGGGACGCCCTCGGCGGTGGCCGCGCGGGCATCGAGGAGCTGTTGGCGGCGGACAACGAGCGTCCCGAGGTGACGCTGGTGGCGCGGCCGGGCCGGTCCACCGCCGAGGAACTGCTGGCGGCTACGGGCGAGGACGGCGCGGTGCCGGGCCGGTGGTCGCCGTACGCGGTCCGGCTCGCCGAGGGCGGGGAGCCGGGTGCGCTGGACGCGGTGCGCGAGGGGCGCGCCGGTGTGCAGGACGAGGGCAGTCAACTGGTGGCGCTGGCGTTGGCCGCCGCGCCGCTGGACGGCCCGGACCGCATCTGGCTGGACGGCTGCGCGGGACCGGGTGGCAAGGCGGCGCTGCTGGGCGCGTTGGCGGCGCAGCGGGGTGCGGCGCTGGTGGCGTCGGAGAAGCAGCCGCACCGGGCGCGGTTGGTGGCCCGGGCGCTGGACGGCAATCCGGGCCCGTACGTGGTGATCGCGGCCGACGGCACCCGTCCGGCGTGGCAGCCCGGGGCCTTCGACCGGGTGCTGGTGGACGTGCCGTGCACCGGCCTGGGGGCGCTGCGCCGCCGGCCCGAGGCGCGCTGGCGGCGGCGCCCCGAGGATCTGGACGGTTTCGCTCCGCTCCAGCGGGAGTTGCTGCGGCAGGCGCTGGCGGCGGTGCGGATCGGTGGCGTGGTGGGCTATGCGACCTGTTCGCCGCATCCGGCGGAGACCCGGGCCGTGGTGGAGGACGTCCTCAAGGGGCGCGGTGGCCCGGCTGCCGAGGCCGAGTGGATCGACGCCCGGCCGCTGATGCCGGGCGTGCCGGAGCTCGGCGACGGGCCGGACGTCCAGCTGTGGCCGCATCTGCACGGGACCGACGCGATGTATCTGGCGCTGCTGCGCCGGACCGCCTGACGGGTCCGCGGCCGCGGTGGCCGGTTCCCCTCCTACGAGGGAGCGACCGCCGGGTGAGCGGGTCGATGCACGAGATATCTTGATGTCGAGCAATCTTGATATCTTGATGTCGAGCAATATTTGAGACGTGGATGGAGCGGAGTACCCGGTGACTGACTCGACCATCATTTACACCCACACTGACGAGGCCCCGGCCCTGGCGACGTACTCGTTCCTGCCGGTGGTCGAGGCGTACGCCTCGACGGCCGGGGTGACGCTGGAGACCCGCGACATCTCGCTGTCGGGTCGGATCATCGCCAGCTTCCCGGAGCACCTGAAGGAGGACCAGCGGATCGCCGACGCCCTCGCGGAGCTCGGCGAGCTGGCCAAGACCCCCGGCGCGAACATCATCAAGCTGCCGAACATCTCGGCCTCCATCCCGCAGCTGAAGGCGGCCGTCGCCGAGCTTCAGGAGCAGGGTTACGCGCTTCCGGACTACCCGGACGACCCGAAGACCGACGAGGAGCGGGAGATCCGCGCCCGCTACGACAAGGTCAAGGGCAGCGCCGTCAACCCCGTGCTGCGCGAGGGCAACTCGGACCGCCGGGCGCCCGCGTCGGTCAAGAACTACGCCAAGGCCCACCCGCACCGCATGGGTGCCTGGACCGGCGACTCCAAGACCAACGTGGCGACCATGGGCGCCGACGACTTCCGCTCCACCGAGAAGTCCGCGGTGATCGCCGAGGACGGCGTGCTCCGCATCGAGCTGGCCGGCGACGACGGCTCCACCACCGTGCTGCGCGAGTCGGTGCCGGTCCTGGCCGGTGAGGTCGTGGACGCCTCCGCGATGCGGGTCGGTCCGCTGCGGGAGTTCCTGGCCGCGCAGGTCGCCCGGGCCAAGGCCGAGGGCGTGCTGTTCTCCGTGCACCTGAAGGCCACGATGATGAAGGTCTCCGACCCGATCATCTTCGGCCACGTCGTGCGGGCCTTCTTCCCCAAGACCTTCGCCCAGTACGGCGAGGCGCTGGCGACCGCCGGGCTGACCCCGAACGACGGTCTCGGCGGCATCTACAAGGGCCTCGCGGCGCTGCCCAACGGCGCCGAGATCAAGGCGTCCTTCGACGCCGAGCTGGCCGCGGGCCCGGAGCTGGCGATGGTCGACTCCGACCGCGGCATCACCAACCTGCACGTCCCCAGCGACGTCATCGTGGACGCCTCGATGCCGGCCATGATCCGCACCTCCGGCCACATGTGGGGCCCGGACGGTCAGGAGGCCGACACCCTCGCGGTGCTCCCCGACAGCAGCTACGCCGGCATCTACCAGGCCGTCATCGACGACTGCCGGGCGCACGGCGCGCTCGACCCGGCCACCATGGGCTCGGTGCCGAACGTCGGTCTGATGGCGCAGAAGGCCGAGGAGTACGGCAGCCACGACAAGACCTTCGAGATCCCGACCACCGGTACGGTGCGGGTCCTCGACGGCGCCGGCAACGTCGTCCTGGAGCAGACCGTCGGCGCGGGCGACATCTTCCGGATGTGCCAGACCAAGGACGCGCCGATCAAGGACTGGGTCAAGCTGGCCGTCACCCGCGCCCGCGCCACCGGCGACCCGGCGGTGTTCTGGCTCGACGCGACCCGCGCGCACGACGCCCAGCTGATCGAGAAGGTCACGACGTACCTGTCGGAGCACGACACCGAGGGCCTGGAGATCAAGATCCTGGCTCCGGTCGAGGCGATCGCCTTCTCCCTGGAGCGGATCCGCCGCGGCGAGGACACCATCTCGGTCACCGGCAACGTCCTGCGTGACTACCTGACCGACCTGTTCCCGATCCTGGAGCTGGGCACCAGCGCCAAGATGCTCTCGGTCGTCCCGCTGATGAACGGCGGCGGCCTGTTCGAGACCGGCGCCGGTGGTTCCGCCCCCAAGCACGTCCAGCAGCTGGTCAAGGAGAACTACCTGCGCTGGGACAGCCTGGGCGAGTTCCTCGCGCTCGCGGTCAGCTTCGAGCACCTCGCGACGACCACCGACAACGCCCGTGCCAAGGTCCTCGCCGAGACCCTGGACCGCGCGACCGGTTCGTTCCTCAACGAGAACAAGTCGCCGAGCCGCAAGCTGGGCGGCATCGACAACCGCGGCAGCCACTTCTACCTGGCGCTCTACTGGGCCCAGGAGCTGGCCAAGCAGACCGACGACGCGCAGCTCGCGGAGGCGTTCGGGCCGCTGGCCAAGACGCTGTCCGAGCAGGAGCAGACCATCGTCGACGAACTGATCGCGGTGCAGGGCTCCCCGGTCGACATCGGTGGCTACTACCGCCCCGACCCGGCCAAGGCGTCCGCGGTGATGCGTCCGTCGAAGACGCTGAACCAGGCGCTGGCGGTTCTGAAGGGCTGATCGCCGCAGCACCACCTCGTCCGCCCCGGCCGGGCCGCGTGTCCGGCCGGGGCGGCCCGGTGCGTACCGGCGTCGCGGGGTGACGGGGCTCTCCCGGCCCGGCGGGGTCCGGCCGCGCACGGACCGCCATACTGGGGGCATGGCCTTGATCAACCCCAGCATCCTGTCCGCCGACTTCGCCCGCCTCGCCCAGGAGGCGAAGGCCGTCGAGGGCGCCGACTGGCTCCACGTCGACGTGATGGACAACCACTTCGTCCCCAACCTCACCCTCGGCGTGCCGATCGTCGAGTCGCTGAGCAAGGCGACGGACACCCCCCTCGACCTGCACCTGATGATCGAGGACCCGGACCGCTGGGCGCCGCAGTACGTGGAGGCCGGGGCCGGTTCGGTCACCTTCCACGCGGAGGCGGCCGCGGCGCCGGTGCGGCTGGCGCGGGAGATCCGGGCCAAGGGCGCGCGGGCGTCGATGGCGCTCAAGCCGGCCACCCCGATCGAGCCGTTCGAGGACCTGCTGCCCGAACTGGACATGGTGCTGATCATGACCGTCGAGCCCGGCTTCGGCGGTCAGGCGTTCCTGGACATCATGCTGCCGAAGATCCGCCGCACCCGTGAGCTGATCTCGCGGCACGGCCTTCAGATGTGGCTCCAGGTGGACGGCGGCGTCTCGGCGGAGACCATCGAGCGGTGCGCGGAGGCCGGCGCCGACGTGTTCGTCGCGGGTTCCGCGGTGTACGGCGCGGACGACCCGGCCAAGGCCGTCCGTGACCTGCGGGAGAAGGCCGAGGCGGCGACGGCCGGGAGCTGGGGCTGCGCCCACTGATCGAGTCGGCCCGGCCTGTACGGGGCCCGGAACCGGTCCGTCCGGTGTGGTTCGTGCCATCGGTTGTCCTGGTGGCAACCGAGCGTTCATGCCTGTCGTGCCGCTCGTGGTCCCCGTACACCTCGGGTTTCTGAAAGGATGAGCAAAGACTCGATCAGATGCGCAAAAGGGGAGAATTTCGTGGTAGCCAGCCGCCCACAGTCCGGAATGGGCCCCGCCGAGCTGGTGCAGGCTGCGGCCATGGCCCGCCGCTTCTATCTTGAGGGCAAGTCCAAGATCCAGATCGCGGAGGAGTTCGGCGTCAGCCGCTTCAAGGTCGCCCGCGTGCTGGAGACGGCCCTGGAACGTGATCTCGTACGGATCGAGATCCGGGTGCCCTCCGAACTGGACGCGGAGCGCTCCGACGCTCTGCGCGCCCGCTACGGCCTGCGGCACGCGGTCGTCGTCGAATCGCCCGCGGACGCTTCCGAGGACGCCGCCGACCCCGAGAACCTCGGTGAAGTCGCCGCCGACCTGCTCGGCGAGCTCGTCGCCGAGGGCGATGTGCTGGGGCTCGCCTGGGGCCGCTCGACGATCCACATGGCGGCCGCCCTGCACCGGTTGCCGCCGTGCACGGTCGTCCAGTTGACCGGGGTCTACGACGCCGGCACCGCCGACCGCGGTTCGGTCGAGGCGGTCCGCCGCGCGGCCGACGTCTCCGGCGGCGAGGCGCACCCGATCTACGCGCCGATGCTGCTGCCCGACTCGGCGACCGCCGCCGCGCTGCGCGGCCAGACCGGCATCGCCCGCGCCTTCGAGTACTTCGACAAGGTCACCGTCGCCTGCGTCTCCATCGGTTCGTGGGAGCCGGGCGTCTCGACCGTCTACGACATGCTGTCGGAGGAGGAGCGGGAGCACTACGCCTCGCTGGGCGCGGCCGCCGAAATGTCCGCGCACCTCTTCGACGGCGAGGGGCGGCGCATCGGCCGCGACCTGGGCGAGCGGTGCATCACCGTCGAGGCGGACCGGCTGCGCCGCATCCCTGAGGTGGTGGCGATCGCCGGCGGCCGCCGCAAGGCCGCGGCCATCGGCGCGGTGCTGCGTTCCGGACTGGTGACGAGCCTGGTGACCGACACCGCGGCCGCCGACCACCTGTTGCTGGAGACCGGCCCGGGCCCGCGGCCGGCCCTGGACCGGGCGGACCCCGACGGGAAGTGAGCGGGCCCGACGCGCACGCCGGCGGGCAGCCGGCGCGTGGCTGTGACAGCATCGGCGCATGCTGATCCACACCGCCCCGCGCCGGGCCGCCGCCGTCGTCGGCGCGCTGCTCGCCGCGCTGCTTCTCGTCCTGACCGGGTGTTCCACCGGCGGTGACGGCAAAGGGAGTTCGGCCGGCACGCACCGGCCGGCCGCGACCGCCACGGCCGGTACCCGGTCGCCCGGCGGCGGCGCCGCACCGGGCTGGGCGAAGGGCCTGCCGACCGTGCCGGCGGACCGGTTGCCCACGGAGGCGCAGCGCACCCTCAAGCTGATCGACGCCGGTGGGCCGTTCCCGTACCCCAAGGACGGCACCGTCTTCGGCAACTACGAGAAGCAGCTGCCCAAAGAGCCGCGCGGCTACTACCACGAGTACACGGTCGACACCCCGGGTTCCCGGAACCGCGGCACCCGCCGCCTGATCACCGGCAAGCACCACGAGTTCTTCTACACCGACGATCACTACAAGAGCTTCAAGGCGGTGCTGCGGTGAGCGCCGAGGTGCCCCGGGCGCTGGCCGCGGTGCTCGACGGGCGGACGCCCGCGGGGGTGCTGCCCTGGCCGGCGGACCGCCCGGTCGCGGACGCCCTGGCCGCGGCCCGGGACGCGGGGTGGGACGGTGCCGCGCTGGACCTCGCCGGGGTCGCGGACAAGGCCGGGTTCCTGGACAGGTGCGCTGCCGCCCTGGAATTCCCGGCGTACTTCGGCCACAACTGGGACGCGTTGGCCGACTGCCTCACCGACCTGTCCTGGTGCCCCCCGTCGCGCGGTCGGCTGCTGGTCATCACCGGCTGGCAGGAGTACGCGGCTGCCGCGCCGGAGGACTGGAGTGTGGTGGAGACGGTGCTGGCGGACTCCGTGGGGTACTGGCGGGACACCGACACCGGGCTTGCGGTGATCATGGCCGGCGGGCGCGGCCGGCAGGGGGCGTAGCCCGGGGAACCGGCTCCCGCGGGCGCCGTTCCGCGACCTTACGCATGCGTCCCGTGAGCCGGCGTCCCGGTGCGTGGACACCGGATTGGCGGATCACACACACGGCCCACGAGGCCGTAGGACTATCACATGAGTCCTGGTCAGGGCCCGTATCCTGGCAGTATGCGATTCCTCAATCCGAAGAACGGCGCCCTCGAAGAGAGTTCTTCGGTGCCCTACGACCTGACCTACGACGATGTGTTCATGGTGCCCAGCCGCTCGGCGGTGGGCTCCCGCCAGGCCGTGGACCTCGCCTCGCGCGACGGCTCCGGCACGACCATCCCGCTCGTGGTCGCCAACATGACGGCGATCGCCGGCCGCCGTATGGCCGAGACGGTGGCCCGCCGCGGTGGTCTGGTCGTCATCCCCCAGGACATCCCGAACGACGTCGTCACCGACGTCATCACCTGGGTCAAGCAGCGCCACCTGGTGCTGGACACGCCGATAGTGCTGTCCCCGGTCTCGACCGTGGCGGACGCGCTGTCGCTGCTGCCGAAGCGGGCGCACGGTGCGGGCATCGTCGTCGAGGGCGGCCGGCCGGTCGGCGTCGTCACCGAGCACGACCTGGCCGGAGTGGACCGCTTCACCCAGGTGTCCGAGGTCATGTCCAAGGACCTGCTGGTCCTGGACGCGGACATCGACCCCCGTGAGGCGTTCAACCGCCTCGACGCCGCCAACCGCAAGCTGGCCCCCGCGGTCGACGCGGACGGCAGGCTGGTCGGCATTCTGACCCGCAAGGGCGCGCTGCGCGCCACCCTGTACACCCCCGCCACGGACGCGGGCGGCAAGCTGCGGATCGCGGCCGCCGTGGGCATCAACGGCGATGTGGCCGGTAAGGCCAAGGCGCTGCTGGACGCGGGTGTGGACACCCTCGTCGTGGACACCGCGCACGGCCACCAGGAGTCGATGATCAGCGCGGTCAAGGCGGTCCGGGCGCTGGACCCGCACGTCCCGATCGTCGCGGGCAACATCGTCGCCGCCTCCGGTGTGCGCGACCTCATCGAGGCCGGCGCGGACATCATCAAGGTCGGTGTCGGGCCGGGCGCGATGTGCACCACCCGCATGATGACCGGTGTGGGCCGGCCCCAGTTCTCCGCGGTGCTGGAGTGCGCCGCCGAGGCGAAGAAGTACGGGAAGCACGTCTGGGCCGACGGCGGTGTCCGCCACCCCCGCGACGTGGCCATGGCGCTGGCCGCGGGCGCGTCCAACGTCATGATCGGCTCGTGGTTCGCCGGCACGCTGGAGTCGCCGGGCGACCTCCAGCACACCGCCGAGGGCCGGCCGTACAAGGAGAGCTTCGGGATGGCCTCGGCGCGTGCGGTGCGCAACCGCACCAGCGAGGAGTCGGCCTACGACCGCGCCCGCAAGGCGCTGTTCGAGGAGGGCATCTCCACCTCCCGGATGTTCGTCGACCAGGCCCGTCCCGGCGTCGAGGACCTGATCGACTCGATCATCGCGGGCGTCCGCAGCTCCTGCACGTACGCCGGCGCCGCCTCCCTGGCGGAGTTCGCGGAGAAGGCCGTGGTCGGCGTGCAGAGCGCCGCCGGCTACGCCGAGGGGAAGCCGCTGCACGACAGCTGGAGCTGACCCCTGAGCCGGCTTCCGGCTCCGCATTCGCCGCTCACCGGCCCCGCACCGACCTGGTGCGGGGCCGGTGGCGTTCTCCGGGTGCGACCGTGATTGACTGCGGTGGAGCGCAACATTCCGCCGCCCTTCGCCGCCGTGCGCAACGAACCACCGTAGTTGCGCAAGGATCCTGCATTACGGCAGGTCAACGAGGGGCCGTAGTGTCATGCGCTGTACGTGGAGTGGCGGAGACCGCCTGCTCGGCGGTCTCCTGCTGCAGGGTGGTTCGTCCTGCCTGCCTGGCCGCTGCGGTCTAGTCACCGGAATGTGCCGGAATGTGTCAGTCTGACCGGCAGCGACGAAGGAGCCCCCAGTGTTGGAGAACGGCGCCGCCCCGCCCCCAGGGGACAGCTATTCCCCGCCGCCCGTCGGCGGCGGACTCGGCACTCGGCTGATGCGCCGCAAGCCGGTCGAGCGGTTGGTCGCCGAGGGCGGCCAGGGCGAGGGGGGCACGCTCCGCCGCTCGATGGGCGTCTGGCAGCTGACCATGATCAGCATCGGCGCCACGCTCGGCACCGGCATCTTCGTGGTGCTCGGCCAGGCCGTCCCGGACGCCGGCCCCGCGGTCGTGCTCTCCTTCGTCATCGCCGGCATCACGGCGCTGTTCTCCGCGCTCTCCTATGCCGAACTGGCCGGCACCATCCCGGTCTCCGGCTCGTCGTACTCCTACGCCTACGCCACCCTCGGTGAGCTGATCGCCTGGGTCTGCGGCTGGTGCCTGATCCTGGAGTACGGCGTCTCGGTCGCCGCGGTCGCGGTCGGCTGGGGCCAGTACCTCAACGAGTTCCTCAACGGGACGCTGGGCGTCACCATCCCCGCCGCGCTGTCCGCGCCGCCGGGTCAGGGCGGCTACTTCAACCTGCCGGCCCTGCTGGTCGTGCTGCTGGCGATGGTGTTCCTGCTGGGCGGTGCCAAGGAGAGCGCCCGGGCCAACACCATCATGGTGGTCGTCAAGATCCTCACGCTGCTGATGTTCTGCGGTGTCGCGATCCAGGGCGTGAAGTCCGGCAACTACGCCAACTTCATGCCGATGGGCATGGCGGGGGTCAGCGCCGCCGGTGCCACGCTGTTCTTCTCCTACATCGGCTTCGACGCCGCCTCCACGGCGGGCGAGGAGGCCAAGAACCCGCAGCGCGACCTGCCCCGCGCGATCATGCTGTCGCTGGTGATCGTCACCGCCCTGTACTGCCTGGTCGCGGCCATCGCGGTGGGCGCCCTGCCGTGGCAGGAGTTCAAGGGCTCGGAGGCCGCGCTGGCCGGGATCCTCAAGACCGTCACCGGTCAGGGCTACTGGTCGGTGCTGCTGGCCTTCGGCGCCGTCGTCGCCATCGCCAGCGTCGTACTGACCGTGCTCTACGGCCAGACCCGGATCCTGTTCGCGATGTCCCGGGACCGGCTGGTGCCCACGGTGTTCTCCAAGGTTCACCCCAAGACCGGCGTGCCCCGGGTCAACACCGTGATCGTCTCCCTCTTCTGCGGCGTGCTCGCCGCCGCGGTGCCGCTCGGTGAGCTGGCCGACGCCACCAGCATCGGCACCCTCTTCGCGTTCGCGCTGGTCAACGTGGCCGTGATCGTGCTGCGCCGGACCCGGCCGGACATGCCGCGGGCGTTCCGCACGCCGTTCTCGCCGGTCTTCCCGGCGATCGGTTTCCTGCTCTGCCTCTACATGATGGGCAGCCTCGGCCTGGTGACCTGGGTGGTCTTCGGTGTCTGGATGGCGGTCGGCCTTGTGATCTACTTCGGATACGGCATGCGCCGCTCCCGATTGGCCACCGCAGAGAAGTGACCCACCCGCAGTGCGACTGAACGATCTCGACGAACGCATCGTCCACGCCCTCGCCGAGGACGCCCGCCGCAGCTACGCGGACATCGGCCAGGAGGTCGGACTGTCCGCACCGGCGGTCAAACGCCGGGTGGACCGGCTGCGGGCGGACGGCGCGATCACCGGGTTCACGGTGCGCGTCGACCCGGCCGCCCTCGGTTGGGAGACCGAGGGGTTCATCGAGATCTTCTGTCGCCGCAACACCTCGCCCGAAGCGATCCACCGCGGTCTGTCGCGCTACCCGGAAGTGGCGTCCGCCTCCACCGTCACCGGTGAGGCGGACGCCCTGGTGCAGGTCTTCGCGTCCGACATGCGGCACTTCGAGCGGGTCCTGGAGCGGATCGCCGGCGAACCCTTCGTCGAGCGCACCAAGTCCGTCCTGGTCCTCTCCCCGCTGCTGCGCCGCTACGGGTCGGGCGCGCCCAGCTAGCGGCCCTTCGTGCCGGGCCGCTGGGCGGCGTGCGGCGGGCCCATTTCCGGCGGCAGGTGCGGCGGGGTGCCCCCGGTCCACGCGATGCGGAGCGCGGAGGCGGCGATCCGCCAGCCGTCCGGGGTCCGTACCAGCTCGGTGTCGGCGTGGCCGCCGGAGACGAAGAGTGCCTCGGATCCGTCGGCCAGGACGTGGGTGCTGAGCTGGGCCCCGCGGGCGGTGGCCCGGTCGCCGTCGATCTCGATGGCGGCGTTGCCGCCCAGGTGCACGGTCCGGTCGAACAGGGCCATCCCCTCCCGGATCCGGGCCACCACGGCGTCCCGGCCGCGGACGGTACCGAGGGGCATCTCGGCTGTGGCGTCCTCGGCGTAGAAGGCGCGGCCCCATGCCTCGTCGAACACCCCCTCGTCCAGGGAGCGCAGGTAGCGGTCCAACAGGTCGGCGATGTCGGCGCGGTCGGTGAGGTGCTGGAGCTGCCGCGCGGTGCGGAGGTGGGCGGGCTCGGCGGCCGGCGGGGTGGGGTCGGTGGCTGCGGCTTCGTGCGTGGTCATGCAGTGATCTTGCTACCTCAGGTGGACTTGAGGTCAAGGGTGGGGGAGGCGGACGCCTCCACGGGTGTCACGCCGGCGGGCCGCCGGGAGCGCAGCCCGACCGTCACCACGGCGCCCACCACCAGCACCACGGCCGCCGCGATCCGGTAACCCAGCGCGGCGGCGTCGGTGAACGCGGCCGCCGCGGACGTCCCGTGCCCGGTGCCCGCGGCGTAACGGACCGACAGCGCGGTGCCGACCACCGCGATGCCCAACGCCGCGCCCAACTCCCGTGCCGCGCCCTGGAGTCCGGAGCCCATGCCGGCCTGGTGGGCCGGCACCGACGTCACGATCGCGTGCGACAGCGTCGGCATCGCCAGACCCGCGCCGACCGCCATCAGCAGCAGGTACGCCAGGTAGCGCAGGTAGGGGGTGCCGGCGTCGGCGGTGGAGAGCAGCAGCAGGCCGGTGGCCACCAGGAGCAGCGCGGCGCCGGACGTCCGGGCCTCGCCGATCCGCTGTGCCAGGCGCATCCCGTACCGCGTCACCGCCAGCATCCCGAAGGCCAGCGGCACGATCGCGAAGCCCGTCCGCAGCGGCGCATAGCCCTTCACGTACTGGAGGAACTGCGCGTTGACGTAGAACAGGGCGAACATCCCGAAGAAGCCGACGGCGATCCCGGCGCTGCCGGCGCGCAGGCGCGGCAGCCGGAACAGCCGGGGGTCCAGCACCGGGTGCGCGGCCCGCAGGCCGTGCCGGACGAAGACCGTGAACAGCAGCAGGGCCAGGGCGAAGGCGCCGAGGACCGGCGTCGAGGCCCAGCCCAGTCCGGGGCCCTCGATGATGCCGAAGAGCAGGGCGAAGGACCCGAGGACCAGCAGCGCCGAGCCCGGCAGGTCCAGCGTCGCGGTCTGCCGCGGCACCGCGGGCGCGGACCGCGCCACCCAACCGAGCAGGAGCAGCGCCAGCGGCACGTACCCCCAGAACAGCCCCTGCCAGGGCAGGTATTGGAGGATCAGCGCGCCGCCCGCGTTCCCCACCAGTCCGCCGACGCCCATCGCCGTGCTCCACGCCGCGATCGCCGCCGCCTTGCGTCCGGGCGGGGATGCGTGGAGGAGTACGGACATGGTGGCCGGCACCAGGAGTGCGGCGCCGGCGCCCGAGACGGCGCGGCCGGCCAGCAGTACCGGGAGGGTCGGGGCCAGTGCGCTGAGCAGCGCGCCGGTGCCGAAGACCGCGAGCCCGGTGAGCAGGGTGCCCTTGCGGCCGTAGCGGTCGCCGAGCGCGCCGGCCGGGATCAGCAGACCGGCGAAGACCAGGACGTAGGTGTCGACGATCCACAGCAGTTGGGCGGGGGTGGGGTGGAGGTCGCTCGCGGCGATCTTCGGTATGGCCAGGTTCATGGCGGCCACGAGGGACTGTGCCACCAGGACGCAGGCGCACATCAAGGCGGTGACGGAGCGCCGGCCGGCGCTCCGGGTCGAGGTGCCGTCGGTCGACGGTGGTGCTGACGTGGTCATGGCGGGGACGCTAGAGTCCCGTTCAGTTGATCTCAAATGCAAGGTGTGCACTCCATGATTGCGCGAAACGCAAACATCGACTTCAACCTGCTGATCGCCCTGGATGCGCTGCTGGAGGAGGAGAGCGTGACCGCGGCCGCCGACCGGCTCGGGCTCTCCGCGCCTGCCATGAGCCGGGCGCTCGGCCGGATCCGGCGGACCCTCGGCGATCCGGTACTGGTCCGCGCCGGCCGGCACATGGTGCCGACCCCCCGCGCGCTGGAAATCAAGGCCGAGGTGCGGCGGCTGGTCGAGGCCGCGCACGGGGTACTGGCCCCGTCCGCCCCCACCGATCCGGCCCAGCTCACCCGGAGCTTCGCCCTGAACGCCAGCGACCTGTTCGTCACCACCCTCGGGCCCGCACTGGTCGCCCGGGTCGCCCGGGAGGCGCCGGGGGTGGTGCTGCGCTTCCTCGGCGAGAGCCATGTCGATCTGCCGCTGCTCCGGGACGGGGTGGCCGACGTGGAGCTGGGCATGATCGACAGCCCGGAGCCGGAGATCCGTACGGAGCGGCTGTTCGAGGACCACGCGGTCGCCGTCGTCCGGGAGGGCCACCCGCTGACCACCCGGCCCCTCACCGCCCGCCGGTTCGCCGCCGCCGCGCACCTCAACTTCTCCCGGCGCGGCCGGCTGGCCGGCCCCATCGACACCGCGCTGGCCGAGCGCGGGCTGCGCCGCCGGGTGGTCGCCACCGTGCCGACCGTGGCGGCCGCGCTGATGATGGTGCGGGACACCGACGTGGTGGGCATGGCCGCTGAGCGGACCGCGGCACCGATGGTGCGCGGGCTGGGCCTGTGCACCCTGCCCATCCCGTTCGACCTGCCGCCGATGCCGATGGGGATGGCCTGGCACCCGCGGCAGGAGGCCGACCCGGGCCACCGGTGGCTGCGCGGCGTGGTGCGCGAGACGGTGGCCGCCGCGGTGGCCTGAGTCACCCCGTAGGCACCCGCCCGACCTGGCCGCATGCCGCGTGCAACGAATCGCCGCGGTGGCCCTTGAACGCGCAACGAATCGTCCGTCGCCACGCAACGGTGGCGCCTTGTCCCGGATCGTCGGCGGCCCGTACCGTCATTGAGTCCCACCCGAACCGCCACCGCCGAGGGGTCCCATGCCGCCGCTGCACACCGCCCTGCTCCAGAGTTCGGGACGGCCCGGCGACGTCGCGCACAACCTGAAGGTGCTCGCCGACGCGGCCCGCGAGGCGGCCGCGACCGGCGCCCGGCTGCTCGCCTGCCCCGAGCTGTTCCTCACCGGCTACGCGATCGGCGGTGACGTGCACCGCCTCGCCGAGCCGGCCGACGGTGCCGGCGCCCGGGCCGTCGGCCGGATCGCCGCCGAGCACGGCATCGCGGTGCTCTACGGCTACCCGGAGCGCGCCCCCGAAGCGGACGGCGTGGTCTACAACTCCGCCCAGCTGATCGGCCCCGACGGCACCGCGCTCGCCAACTACCGCAAGACCCACCTCTTCGGCTGCTTCGAGCGCGAGTGGTTCACCCCGGGCGACCGGGCGGTCGTCCAGGCGGAGCTGGACGGGATCCGGATCGGCCTGCTGATCTGCTACGACGTGGAATTCCCGGAGAACGTCCGGGCGCACGCGCTGGCCGGGACCGATCTGCTGCTGGTGCCCACCGCGCAGATGCACCCCTTCCAGATCGTGCCGGAGCAGATGATCCCGGTGCGCGCCTTCGAGAACCAGATGTACGTCGGGTACGTCAACCGGGTCGGCGCGGAGGGCGAGTTCGAGTTCGTCGGCCTCAGCTGCCTGGCCGGACCGGACGGCGTGGTCCGCACCCGCGCCGGACGCTCCGAGCAGCTGGTGCAGGCCGCGGTCGACCCGGAGTTCCTGAAGGAAGCCCGGGAGAACAACCCCTACCTGCACGACCGGAGGCCGGAGCTCTACACCGACCTCACCTGACCGGCGCCCCACCGCGCCCGGCGGCCCCGCCCGCCGCCGTGCCGTTCCCCGGTCCGCCGCAGCGCCCCGCACCACCCCACCGAGCCCGAGCGCGCCCCGCCCCGCCCGCCCGTGCCCGATACGCCCTGATCCGCCCCGCCCGCAAGGAGTCCGCCCCGATGACGTCCACGGTGCCCCCCGCCGTCCCGCACACCGCCGCGCAGCCGCCGATCACCATGTTCGGCCCGGACTTCCCCTACGCGTACGACGACTACCTCGCGCACCCGGCGGGCCTCGGCCAGATCCCGGCGACCGAGCACGGCACCGAGGTGGCCATCGTCGGCGGCGGCCTCTCCGGCATCGTCACCGCGTACGAGCTCATGAAGATGGGCCTCAAGCCCGTCGTCTACGAGGCGGACCAGATAGGCGGCCGGCTGCGCACCGTCGGCTTCGACGGTTGTGACGAGTCTCTCAACTGCGAGCTGGGCGCGATGCGGTTCCCGCCGTCCTCGACGGCGCTCCAGCACTACATCGACCTGGTGGGCCTGGAAACCGCTCCGTTCCCCAACCCGCTCGCCGAGTCCACCCCGTCGACCGTCGTAGACCTCAAGGGCGAGTCGCACTACGCCGAGACCGTCGACGACCTGCCCGCGGTCTACCGCCAGGTCGCCGAGGCGTGGAACGCCTGCCTGGAGGAGGGCGCCGACTTCTCCGACATGAACCAGGCGATGCGCGAGCGCGACGTGCCGCGGATCCGCGAGATCTGGGCGCAGCTCGTCGAGAAGCTCGACAACCAGACCTTCTACGGCTTCCTCTGCGACTCCAAGGCGTTCACGTCCTTCCGGCACCGCGAGATCTTCGGCCAGGTCGGCTTCGGCACCGGCGGCTGGGACACCGACTTCCCCAACTCCATCCTGGAGATCCTGCGGGTCGTCTACACCGAGGCCGACGACCACCACCGCGGCATCGTCGGCGGCTCCCAGCAGCTGCCGCTGCGCCTGTGGGAGCGCGCGCCGCAGAAGATCGTGCACTGGGCCCAGGGCACCTCGCTGTCGTCGCTGCACGACGGCGCGCCGCGACCGGCCGTGACCCGGCTGCACCGCACCGCCGGCAACCGCATCACCGTCACCGACGCCTCCGGCGACATCCGCTCGTACAAGGCGGTGGTCTTCACCGCACAGAGCTGGATGCTGCTGTCGAAGATCGACTGCGATGACGACCTGTTCCCGATCGACCACTGGACGGCGATCGAGCGCACCCACTACATGGAGTCCAGCAAGCTCTTCGTGCCCGTGGACCGGCCGTTCTGGCTGGACAAGGCCGTCGACGACGAGGGCAACGAGACGGGCCGGGACGTCATGTCGATGACGCTCACCGACCGGATGACCCGCGGCACCTACCTGCTGGACAACGGCCCGGACCAGCCGGCCGTCATCTGCCTCTCCTACACCTGGTGCGACGACAGCCTGAAGTGGCTGCCGCTGTCGGCGAACGAGCGCATGGAGGTCATGCTCAAGTCACTCGGCGAGATCTACCCGAAGGTCGACATCCGGAAGCACATCATCGGCAACCCGGTGACCGTGTCCTGGGAGAACGAGCCCTACTTCATGGGCGCGTTCAAGGCCAACCTGCCCGGCCACTACCGCTACCAGCGGCGCCTGTTCACCCACTTCATGCAGGAACTGCTCCCCGAGGACAAGCGCGGCATCTTCCTCGCCGGTGACGACATCTCCTGGACGGCGGGTTGGGCCGAGGGCGCCATCCAGACCGCACTGAACGCGGTGTGGGGCGTGATGCACCACCTCGGCGGCGGCACCGACGGGACCAACCTGGGCCCCGGTGACGTCTACGACGAGATCGCGCCGGTGGAGCTCCCGGAGGACTGAGCGCTTCCGGAGCGCTGCGGAGCGGCGGGCGTCGCGTCCTGAACGTTCCGCTCGTGTGCGCGCCAACTGACGTGCGGAGGGCCCCGGTTGATCCGGGGCCCTCCGCACGTCCGCGTACGGGCCGGGTCCGGGAGCCCCGGCGGTCCCGCAGGTGCGGTGCTACAGGCCGGCCGCCCGGACCCGTCCGTGCAGTTCGGCTGCCCGGTCGGCCAGCTCCTTGCCGTCCCGGCAGTGCACCTGGAGATCCACCAGGACCTCCCGGGCCCCGGCTTCCGCGGCGCCGGCCAGATCCGCCAGCACCTGGTCGTGGCTGCCGGTGTACGGGCGGCGCCCGGCCTCCGGCAGCGGCGCCCCGGTCAGCTCGACCCCGACCCGCAGGACGACGTCCAGCTCCCCGACGTCGCGGCCGTACCGCTCGGCCGCCCGGGCCAGCCGCGCCAGCAGCGGGGCGAGCTGCGCACCCGTCAGGTGGGCGGGCAGCCAGCCGTCGGCGCGCCGCGCCACCCGGTCCAGGGCCCGGCCACCGCCCGCGGCCAGGTAGACCTGGATCGGACGGGCCGGCTTGGGCCCGACCGAGGCCGGTGCGATCTCCGTCCAGCGGCCCCGGTACGCGACCGGATCGGGGCCCCAGACCGCCGCGCAGACGTCCAGCAGCTCGTCCAACTGGGCGCCGCGGTCGGCGTACGCGGTGACCCCGGCCGCCCGGTACTCGTCCTGGGACCAGCCGGTACCCAGGCCCGCCAGCACCCGACCGCCGCTGGCCGCGTCCAGCGTCGCCAGCGTCCGGGCGAACGGGAACGGCGCGTGCAGCCCGGAGACCAGCACACTGCTGCCCAGCCGGACCCGGTCGGTGACGGCGGCGGCCAGCGCGAGGGTGACCAGCGGGTCGGCGCACCGGCGGTAGAAGTCGGGCCAGGGCAGGCCCGGCACGCCGTAGAGCCCGTCGAGGGGCTCGCGCGGGAACACCGTCCGCTCGAAGACCCAGACGCTGTCGAAACCGATCTCCTCCGCGGCGCGGGCCACGTCCCGCACCGCGCGCCGCGGGTCGTACTGCGGCATCTGGGGCAGCCCCAGTCCCAGTCGTAACGTCATGGGCGGCACCCTACGGCGGGGCGCCCGGCAGCGGAACGAAGCGGGCGGCGGTCGTGGCGCGCCGCCGTCGGTCGGCCGCCGCGCCGCGGACTATCCCAGCGGGGTCAGCAGACAGCGGCCGATCAGGCCCACGCTCGCGTCCAGGCGGTCGGCGAACTCCTCCGCGACCTCCGGGAGCCGGCGGACGCCCCACATCATGCGGGCCGCGGCCCAGGCACCGTCGCGGGCCATCTCCAGGCTCCAGGAGCCGATGAGATGGGTGAGCGGGTCGGCGATGTCCAGGAGGTCGGGGCCGGGCATCAAGGTCTCCCGGATGCCCTCCTCCAGGCCGGTGAGGAGCGTGCCGATGCGGTCGAAGTCGCCTTCCAGGGCGGGCGGTTCGCAGTCCAGCGCCCGGCAGGTGTCCACGACGGCCAGCGCGAGGTCGTGGCCGATGTGCGCGTTGATGCCGGCCAGTGCGAACTGCAGCGGGCGGACCCTGGGGTGCCGGCGCAGCTGGAACAGCGGCCGCCAGCAGGCCGGTGGCCGCAGCCCGGTGGCGTCGGCGTCCACCGCGGTGAAGTAGCGGCGGGCGAACTGGACGTCCAATGCGCCGGCGGCCTCCGGGTCCTCGAAGGCGCCACCCCCTACCCGCTGGGCGACGGCCTCGGTGACGGCCAGGTAGACCCGGTTGAAGACGGCCACCCCGTCGTCGGCGGGCAGCGCCCGGTCCAGCGCCCGCATCCGCGCCAGTACGTGCGTCACCCCTGCCGTCGCCGCAGGTCCGGAGCGGTCGGCGGACCGGGCGGCGGGCTCTGCGGCGGTGTGCTGCGGGCCGTTTCGGCCGTGCTGCTGAAGGGTCGTCATCCGCTCAGCGTGACATCGCGGTACCCCTAAATATGCCGATGACTGTGGCGAGTTGACCGGAACGGGGTAATAATCGGCCCGCCGTCTTGAGGCCCTTCCTACCGTCCCGCGCCGTTCGGCTCCCGTGGTGCCCCTACCGCGTCGATGTGTGCTGCGCATTTCCGGTCGGACCGCAAGCAGCGGTGCTGTCCCCGCGAAATCCCGTGAGAACACCCATGTCCATGCGGACAGATCAGTTCGGACATATCCATTCGGCATCCCAGGAAACGCCGTATGAACGCGGCGCAGAATTCCGGAGGTTGATCCGTGTCCCGAAGACTTGCCGCCATGGTGGTCACGCCGCTGCTGGCGGTCTCCGCACTGACGGTGGCCGCCGCCCCGGCCCAGGCCGCCCCCGCCGACAAGCCGCAGGTGATGGCGAGCTTCACACAGACCAGTGCGGCCAGCTACGGCAACTGGCTGGCGGCCCGCAACAATCAGGGAAAATGGGCCGCCTACGCTTTCGACTGGTCCACCGACTATTGCTCCAAGTCGCCGGACAACCCCTTCGGCTTCCCGTTCAAACTCTCCTGCGCCCGACACGACTTCGGCTACCGCAACTACAAGAAAGCGGGCACTTTCTCCGCCAACAAGGCACGTTTGGACAGTGCTCTCTATGCGGACCTGAAGCGGGTCTGTGCCGGCTATTCCGGCGCGAAGAAGACCTCCTGCAACGGGCTGGCCTGGACGTATTACGAGGCCGTCAAGAACCTCGGTAGGTAACGCCGGGCGGCGCTCCGGGGTGCGGCGCGGCCACCGCCCGCGCCCCGGACCGTCCGCGGTGGCGGCCGCCGCTGCTCGGTGTGCGCGGGAGCCGGGGTGCGCAGCAGGTGGAGGCGGGTGCGCACCACGATGGTGCCTAGTTTGTCCTGAAGCGGTGGTTCGACTATGAATCACTTCGGCTCTGTGGCGTGCAGGGCGTCGCAGAAGTGGAGAGTGATCATGGCGGGCTTCGGGTGGAAGCTTCATGGAGACGGGCGGCATCTGAAGCCGGGGGAGGTGGTCAAACCCGGTGAACGTCTGACGTGGGGCCGCACCATCGCGCTCGGAGCCCAGCACGTCGTCTCGATGATCGGCGCGTGTTTCGTCGCTCCGGTACTGATGGGCCTGGACCCCGGCCTGGCCCTCATGGCATCCGGCGTGGCCACGGTCCTCTTCCTGGTGATGACCCGCGGACGCATCCCCAGCTACTTGGGCTCGTCGCTCTCCTTCGTCGGCGTATCCGCCGTGATCGCAGGTCAGGGAGGTGACGCCGGCACGCTGACGGGCGCGATGCTCGTCGTGGGCGCGTGTTTGGCGGGCTGCGGGATCGTCATTCACGTTCTCGGCGCCCGTGTGATCCACGCGGTTCTGCCGCCCGTGGTGACCGGCGCGGTCGTCATGCTCATCGGCTTCAACCTCGCCCCGGTGACGGCATCCACGTACTGGCCGCAGGATCAGTGGACGGCCCTGGCGACCATGCTGTTCACCGGCCTGGCCCTCGTCGTCCTGCGAGGCTTCTGGTCGCGGATCGCCATCTTCCTGGGTCTGGTCTTCGGGTACGTACTGTCCTGGGTTCTCGACCGCACCACGGGAATGATTCATGCGGCCAACGGCGCGGGGAAGGTGACCGACCACTGGCGCATCGACTTCTCTGCCGTCGAGAAGGCCGACTGGATCGGCCTCCCGACGTTCCACGCACCGAACTTCTCGGCCTCGGCGATCCTCGTTGCGCTTCCCGTCCTGGTGGCACTGGTCGCGGAGAACGCCGGTCACGTCAAGGCGGTGGGGGAGATGACCGGTGACCCCCTCGAAGACAAGATGGGCATGGCCATCGTCGCCGACGGCACGGCAACGGTCCTCTCGACCGCGGTCGGCGGCCCCGCCACCACGACGTACGCCGAGAACATCGGCGTGATGGCGGCGACCCGCGTCTATTCCACCGCTGCCTATTCCGCGGCAGCCGTCTTCGCGTTGCTCTTCGGCCTGTGCCCGAAGTTCGGCGCGGTGGTGGCCGCGATCCCCGGCGGTGTGCTGGGCGGCATCACGGTCATCCTCTACGGCATGATCGGCCTGCTGGGCGCCCAGATCTGGATTCGCAACAAGGTGGACTTCACCCTGCCGCTGAACCTCATCCCCGCCGCGGCCGGCATCATCATCGCCATCGGCGGCGTCTCGCTGAAGTTCACCGAGCACTTCGAACTCAGCGGAATCGCCCTCGGGACGCTGATCGTGCTCACCGGATACCACTCCCTGCGCTGGCTCTCGCAGGCGGCCGGCCAGCGCCGCATGCCGCTCCTCGACGCCGGAACCAGCGACTACGACGGATCCGCTGACCGCAACGACTGACCGCAGCGAAGGTCTGACCGCAACGAGCTGGTGAGGATGACGAGCTGCTGGGTAGCCCGGGTCATCGCGACGTAGCGGTCGACCGCTCCTTCGACGCCCTCGCCGAACGTCTCCGGGTCGATGAGGACGACCAGGTCGAACTCAAGCCCCTTCGACAGCCCCGGGGTCAGTGACCGGACGCGGGACGTCGCCCGGAACGTGCCCGCTCCGCTGTCACCGGTGCCGATGACGCAGGCGACCCCGTCGGCATGCGCACCGAGCCAGGCGTCGAGGACCGAGTCCAGATCCGCGACGGATCCGTGGACGACGGGGACGCCGCTGCTGCGGATGGAGGTCGGCACATTGGCGTCCGGGAGTTCGGCCCGGATGACCGGTTCGGCTTCCGCCATGACCTCCTCCGGCGTCCGGTAGTTGACGCTCAGGGAGGCCACGTCGACCCGGTCCAGCCCGATCCGCCCCAGCCGCTCCTGCCACGACTCCGTGAACCCGTATCTGGCCTGGGCGCGGTCCCCGACGATGGTGAAGCTCCGGGACGGGCAGCGGAGCAACAGCATCTGCCACTCGGCGTCGGTCAGTTCCTGGGCCTCGTCCACGACGATGTGTGCGAACGGGCCGGCCAGCGGTTCGGGGTCGGTGCCGGGCAGTGCGGTCTCGTCGATCAGGCTGTCCTGTAGGTCCCGTCCGCGCAGCATCGTCACCGCGCCTTCGCCGTCGTCATCGGCCGCGAGCACGGTGTCGATGACGTCGGCCATGCGCGCCCGCTCGGCGGCGACGGCGGCTCGCTGCCGACGCTTGCGCCGCGCCGCCGCCGGGTCGCCGAGCCGCTGCCGTGCCGCGTCCAGGAGCGGCAGGTCGGACACCGTCCACGCCTGGGGAGCCGCCTTGCGCTGGAGCTTTTGCACCTCGTCGCGGCTGAGCCAGGGAGCGCACATCCGCAGGTAGGCGGATACCGACCAGAGGTCTCCGACGAGGTCGGCGGCTTCGAGCAGCGGCCAGGCGCGGTTGAGGGTGGTGACCAGCTCTTCGTCGTGCTGTAGCGACCTCCGGAACAGGTCGGGCGAGACGTCACCGTCGAGTCTGTCCAGCAGGATCGCGACCAGCTCGTCCCAGATCTGCTCGCGCGCCTCGTTGTGCGGAGTGCCCGGGTCCGGTGCCTCGAACGCCTCGGCCCAGTCGTCGGCGCTCAGCCAGACGTCGGACCAGGAGGTGGTGACCGTCATCCCCTCGGTGGGCGGCTCTTCGTAGAACCTGACGGCCTTCTCGATCGCCTGCACCATGTTCGCGGACGACTTCAGGAGGGCCACGTCCGGGTCGGTCTCGTTCGCCGCGCCGGGGCCCTCGGCCACGAGGTCCCGCAGGGTGCAGGTCTGCACGCCCTCCTCGCCGAGGCTGGGGAGGACGTCCTCGACGTAGGCCAGGTAGGGCTGGTGCGGACCGACGAACAGCACGCCGCCCCGACGGTGACCGAGGCGGGGGTCGGAGTAGAGGAGGTGGGCGGTGCGGTGCAGCGCGACGACGGTCTTCCCCGTACCCGGGCCGCCGTCGACGACGAGAGCGCCGCGCGATCCCGCCCGGACGATGGCGTCCTGGTCGGCCTGGATGGTGGCGAGCACATCGCGCATCCGGGCCGACCGGGTGCTGCCCAGGCTGGCGATGAAGGCTGACTGGTCGTCGAGCGCGGCGTGCCCTTCAAGCGCGTCGGCGGTGAACACTTCGTCCCAGTAGTCGCTGATCAGGCCACGGGTCCAGCGATATCTGCGGCGGCTTGCCAGACCCATCGGGTTGGCGTGCGTCGCCGCGAAGAACGGCTCGGCCGCGGGGGAGCGCCAGTCGATCAGCAGCCGGCGCCCCGTGCTGTCGGTGAGGCCGAGTCGTCCGATGTACACGGGCTCGGTGCCGTCCGCGCTGACGGTGTGTCCGAGGCACAGGTCCAAACCGAAGCGACGCAGGGCGCGCAGCCGACCGGTCAGCCGGTGGATCTCGGCGTCCCGCTCCATCGCCGCCCGGCCCAGGCCACCGGGCGCCCTGCGTTCGGCATCGAGGCGGTCGGACAGTTCGGCGATCGTCTGCTCCAGGCTCTCCGCGATGGCCGCGAAGTGCTGTTCGTCGCCGGCGATCAGCAGTGGATCGGCCTTGGGCGCGAGTTGGTCCGGAAGGCCGAACGCGCTGGTGGTCAGGGGATTCATGTCATCAGCTCCGATCCGAGGTCGCGCCCGCGAAGTCCGACCACGCGCACACCGGCCCGTCGGCACCGAGGGCCCGCAACCGCGGCGCGCGTCCCACCACCGGCTCGACGCCGCCGCGCGCCGCCTGAACTGACAACACCGCACACACCGTGTGAATCTCCTCTTTCCGCAGGTCCGGGGCTTAGGCCAGCGATTCTGCGGTACCACCGGGGCCTTGCCGCAAGCCCCCTGGTGCGCTATACGTTGAGAGTGGCGAGGAGCGGCTGTTCCCCCTCGCCCCTCTGGTCCGCTGTGGACGACGGACCCGCTCTCACCTTCTTCGGACCTCGGCCGCCCGGCGGCATCGCCGCCGGCGCTGAAGATCGCCGTTTCGCGCTCCATTCTCACCGGGTGAAACCGGTTTTAAGCGGCCGCTTAGGATGGTTCGGGCTTGTCGCGCCGCCCCGACCGGTGCCGCGAGCACCGGACCACCCACTCGGATTCCCCAGGAGCACCACCCGTGAGCGTCGAACCCCTCCAGACCGCCGACCCCGTCGCCTACGGGCAACTGGTCCCCGTCACCGTCCACTTCGACGACCTCGACGCGCTCGGCATGCTCCACAACTCCCGCTACCCGCTGCTGGCCGAGCGGGCCTGGGCCGAGTACTGGCACGGGTTCGGCTTCGGCTTCGGCTTCGACGGCGACTGGGCCGCCGCGGGCGACATGTGCAACGTCGTCAAGGAGATGACGGTCTCCTACGAGCGCCCGGTCACCCGCGCCGGCGGCTACGCCGTGCACCTGTGGGTCGAACGCCTCGGTCGCACCGGCCTCACCTACGGCTTCCGGCTCTGCTCCGCCGACGGCACCGAGACCCACGCCCGCGGCCACCGCGTCCTGGTCCGCGTCGACCCGCAGGCGCTGCGGCCCACCCCGTGGTCGGACCGGGGCCGGACGATCGCCGCGGACCTGCTGCGGCCGGAGCCGGCGGCCGAGGTGCCGACCGCCGGGGTCGAAGCGGCCTGAGCCGCCGCGGTCAGGAGCGTTCCAGGTCGCTGTTGCTGGCGGTGCCGCTGTCGCTGTTGCTGGCGGCGGCCGGCGCGCCCGCCGAGGTCGTCCGGGACGGCATCCGCAGTACCCGCGCCCCCGCCACCAGGCCGAAGGTCAGCACCGTGACCAGGGCGAACGAGCCGGTCAGGGACGCCGCCTGGGCGATTCCGCCGATCGCCGACGGGGCGATCAGCCCCGAGGTGTAGGTGATCGTGGCCACCCCCGCGATGGCCTGGCTGGGCGCCGGGCCGCTGCGGCCGGCGGCGGCGAACGCCAGCGGGACCACCACCGCGATCCCCAGGCCGACCAGACCGAAGCCGGCCATCGCCGTCGCCGGGTGGCTCGCGGTGACGACCAGCAGCCCGCCGACGGTGGCCAGCAGCCCGCCCGCCCGGACCGTGCGCACCGGGCCGAAGCGGGCCACCACCTTGTCCCCGGCCAGCCGGGCGGCCGCCATCGTGCAGGAGAACGCGGTGGTGGAGGCGGCCGCCAGCCCCGCGTCGGTGCCCAGCCGGTCGCGGAGGTAGACCGCCGACCAGTCCAGCGAGGCACCCTCGGCGAACACCGCGCAGAACCCTATGGCGCCGATGATCAGCGCCGACCGGGGCGGGAGCGCGAAGCGCGGCGGCGGATGCTCCTCGGGGGCGCTGCGCAGATCCAGTACGCCCCGGCAGGCGAGCGCCCCGAGCAGGGTTGTCACCAGAGCGGCGCCGGCGAGATGGAGCCGGGCATCGGTGCCGGTGTGCGCGGCGACGGTGCCGGCCGCCGATCCGAGGAGTGCGCCCACGCTCCACATGCCGTGCAGCCCGGACATGATCGGCCGGCCCAGCCGGTCCTCGGTCTCCACGCCCAGCGCGTTCATCGCCACGTCCGCCATGCCCGAGGTGCCGCCGTAGACCAGCAGCGTGCCGCAGAGCACGAACACGTTGGGGGAGAGGGCGGGCAGGGCCAGCGACAGCGTCCACAGTGCGAGCAGGGCGCGCAGCGCGGCGCGGGCACCGAAGCGGTGGCTGATCCGGCCGGCCAGCGGCATCGCCAGCGACGCGCCGATCGCCGGGAAGGCGAGGGCCAGGCCGAGCTGGCCCGGCGGGATCTGGGTGTGGTCCTGGAGCCAGGGGATGCGGGTGGCGAAGTTGCCGGTGACCGAGCCGTGGACGAGGAACACCGCGGCGATCGCCCAGCGGGCGCGGCGCAGTCGGTGGTCGGGCATTCGGGGGAGCGGGGCACGGGGGGTGGCGTCGGGAACGCCGTTGCCAGCCATGGCCGGTAAATTATCAGGAACCCTGCCTGATAATAAGGGTGACGGTTCGTGAGGGTGGAAGAATCCAGCCATGCATGCACCGCTCGCGGCAGCCGCCGGCCGTACCGCCTCGCCGGCCACCGCCCGGCTGATCAACGACCGGCTGGCCCTCGAACTGCTCCAGTCCGAGGGCCCCTTGACGGCGGGTCAGCTCAAGCAGCTGACCGGACTGTCCCGCCCCACCGTCGCGGACCTGGTCGACCGCCTCCAGGAGGCCGGGCTGATCGCCGTGGTCGGCGAGAGCGGCGCCCAGCGGCGCGGACCCAACGCCCGGCTCTACGGGATCGTCGCCGACCGGGCCCATCTGCTCGGCCTCGACCTGCGCACCCACACCCTCACCGTGGCGGTCGCCGACCTCCTCGGGCAGGTACGGGCCGAACGCACCGTCCCCATCGGCCTGCCCGGCGCGCCCGGCACCGCCAACGGGCCCGCCGCCGACCCTCCCGACACCACCGCGACGGCCCTCACCAGCGCCCTCGCCGCCATTGACGGGACGCTCGCCGAGGCCGGGGCCGCCGGCCCGCACACCCTCGCCATCGGCGCGCCCGGCCTGGTCGACCCGGTCACCGGGCGGCTCGGCGGCTCCGCCCCCGCCTGGCACGACGCGCTGATCGGCGCGCTGCGCGACCGCAGGACCGGCACCCTGCTGCTGGAGAACGAGGTCAACCTCGCCGCCCTCGCCGAACAGCGGGACGGCGCCGCCCGCGACCGCGACACCTTCGTCCTGCTCTGGCTCGGTCACGGCACCGGCGCCGCGGTGGTCCTGGACGGGGCGGTGCGGCGGGGTGCCTCCGGCGGCGCCGGCGAGATCGGCTTCCTGCCGGTCCCCGGCACCGGCGGGCTGCCCTCCGCCACCGGCTGCGACGGCGGCTTCCACTCCCTCGCCGGCTCCGCCGCGATCAGCCGGCTCGCCGCGGAACACGGTTGCGCGCCGACCGCCGCCGACGACGGCCCCGCACGCACCGAGGCGCCGCCCGCCGAGGCGCTGGTCCGGGACGCGGTGGCCGCGGGCGCCGCCGGTGCCGCCTTCCTCGACGCCCTGGCCGCCCGGATCGCGCTCGGCGTGTCGGGGGTGTGCGCGGTGCTCGACCCCGGGTGTGTCGTGCTCGGCGGGGAGATCGGCCGGGCCGGCGGCGACCCGCTGGCCGAGCGCGTCGCCGGCCACCTCGCCCGGCTCTCCCCGCTGCGCACGGACGTCCGGGCCGGGACGGTAGGCGGCCGGGCGGTGCTGCGCGGCGCGGTGCTCGCCGCCCGGGACGCCGCGCAGAACGACCTGTTCGGCGCCACGGGCTGAGCCGACCCGTGGCCGACCTCGGCCGGGTCCGGCGCGTCACCGCCCCGTACCGGCCACCGGGCTCACCCGCCCGCCCGTGCCGCCAGGAACTCCGCGTAGGTGCGCCGGCCCACCGCGTGCTCCGGGGTGAGGTTCTCCCCGCGCCGCAGCGCCGCCCCGGTCGTGCCGGGCAGCCACACCGGCAGCGGCAGTCGCCGCCGCCGGCCCGCCGTCAGCGTCATCCGGACCACCTCGTCCGCCGTCAGCACCTCGGGCCCACCCATGTCGGCGACCCGCTCGGCCGGCCTTCCGAGCGCCAACTCGGCCAGCCGGTCGGCCACTTCACCGGAGTCCACCGGTTGGAAGCGGATCCCGGCCGGCACCGGGACCACGGGCGAACGGGCGCCTGTCTTGACCAACTGGAGCAGCAGGTCGTGGAACTGCGTCGCCCGCAGCACCGTCCAGCCGATCCCGGCCCCCGCCACCAGGCGCTCCACGGCGAGCTTGGTGCGGTAGTAGCGCAGCGGGATCCGGTCCACACCGACGATCGAGATGTAGACCAGGTGCCGGACCCTGGCCCGGCGCGCCGCCTCGATCAGCCGCCCGGCCGCCTCCGCGTCGCCGCCGGCGGGCGTGGAGGCGCAGTGCACCACCGTGTCCACGCCCGCCACCGCCTCCGCCAGCCCGGTGCCGTCCCGCAGGTCGACCGCGTACGACCGGGGGCGGTGCCGCCCGGTGCCGGTGTGCGGGTGCCGGCTCAGCGACCGGACGCCGTGGCCGCCGTCCAGCAGCCGGCCGACCACCGCGTGCCCGAGGGTGCCCGTGCCGCCGGTGACGAGGATTTCCGTCTTTTCCGTCATCGCGGATCCGTCCTTGAAGTGAGGGGAGGGTTACCGCCCCATGACGGGGCACCGGGCGCGGCCGTGACGGGCGGCGCGCCCGCATCCTGTGAGGCAGCCCACAGGGCTTCGCTCGCATGGCCGACGAGCGGCCGTGGCAGACTGAGGCTGTACTGACATAAGCAGCAGCGCACTCCGGGGTCGGTGTAATTCCGAACCGGCGGTAATAGTCCGCGACCCGTCCGCAGCCAGCGGCCGGTTGAGCAGGTGAAATTCCTGCACCGACGGTGAAAGTCCGGATGGGAGGCAGTGCGCGGCGGGCGAGCTTGACGTACACCGCCGTCGGCGGCGCGTCCGGACGTTTTCCGGTCGGGTCGTGTGGTGCCGGCCTGGTGTGCGGTGGCTTCAGCGTCCGCTCCTGTCGTCCAGACAGCCCCGGAGTCCGTGCCCGAAGAGGCAGGAGGACCCGGTGGCCACCCCAGCCCCCGTAGAGACCGCGGCGATGCGCCGAGCCATCGAGCTCGCCGCCCGCGGCCTCGGTCACACCAGCCCGAACCCGATCGTCGGCTGTGTCGTCCTGGACTCCGCGGGCCGCACCGCGGGCGAGGGCTGGCACCAGCGGGCCGGCGGGCCGCACGCCGAGATCCACGCCCTGCACGCCGCAGGCGAGCGCGCCCGGGGCGGCACCGCGGTGGTCACCCTGGAGCCCTGCAACCACACCGGTCGCACCGGTCCCTGCGCCCAGGCGCTGATCGACGCCGGCATCGCCCGGGTCGTCTACGCCGTCGCCGACCCCACCCCCTCCGCCACCGGCGGCGCGCTCACCCTGGCCGCGGCCGGGATCGACGTGGAGGGCGGACTGCTCGCCGACGAGGCAGCGGCCGGCAACGAAGCCTGGCTGACCTCGGTGCTGCGCGGCCGCCCGTTCGTGCTCTGGAAGTACGCCGCCACCCTGGACGGCCGGATCGCCGCCGCCGACGGCACCAGCCGCTGGATCTCCTCGCCCGAGTCCCGCGCCGACGTGCACCGGTTGCGCGCCGCCGCGGACGCCGTGATCGTCGGCTCCGGCACCGCCCGGGCCGACGACCCGCACCTCGGCGCGCGGATCGCCGGACTCGCCGGCGACGAGGTCAGCCAGCCGCTACGGGTGGTCGTCGACTCCGGCGCCAGTGCCGTCAAGGCCGGTGCCCGGGTCCTGGACGGCACCGCGCCGACCCTGATCGCGGTCGCCGAGGACGCGGACGCCGCCCACCTCGAAGGGCTCGCCCCGCTCGTCCGGCTGCCCCGCGCCCCCGAAGGGCGCGGCCTGTCCATCCCCGCCCTGCTCCACGCCCTGCACGCCCGCGACGTGCGGTCCGTCCTGCTCGAAGGCGGGCCCACGCTCGCCGGGGCCTTCCTCGCCGCCGGGGTCGTCGACAAGGTCGTCGGCTACCTCGCGCCGGTGCTGCTCGGCGCCGGCCCGGCCGCCGTCGGTGACGCCGGAATCTCCACCATCACCCAGGCGTTGCGGCTCGATGTGACCGACACCGTCCGGCTCGGCTCCGATCTGCGGATCACCGCCACCCCCATTCGCCACTCTCGTCCCGAGGAGAACTGAAGTGTTCACCGGAATCGTCGAAGAACTGGGTGAGGTCGCTGCCATCGAGGACCTCGGTGACGCCGCCCGCTTTCGGCTCCGCGGCCCCGTCGTCACCGAAGGCGCCAAGCACGGCGACTCGATCGCGGTCAACGGCGTCTGTCTGACCGTCGTGGACACCGAGGCCGGCGAGTTCACCGCCGACGTGATGGCCGAGACCCTGCACCGCTCCAGCCTCGGCGCGCTGACCACCGGCTCCAGGGTCAACCTGGAGCGCCCGATGGCCCTCGGCGGGCGGCTCGGCGGACACCTCGTCCAGGGCCACGTCGACGGCACCGGCACGATCGTCGAGCGCACCCCCGGCGAACACTGGGAGCTGGTGAAGGTCGCGCTGCCCGCCCAACTCGCCCGCTACGTCGTCGAGAAGGGCTCCATCACGGTCGACGGCACCAGCCTCACCGTCGTCGAGGCCGCCGACGACTACTTCACCATCAGCCTCATCCCCACCACCCTCGCCCTGACCACCCTCGGCATCAAGCAGCCCGGCGACCCGGTCAACCTGGAGGTGGACGTGCTCGCCAAGTACGTCGAGCGACTGCTCGGCCGGGGCCAGGCGGACACCGACGACCTCGCGGAGATCAAGGAGATGGACCGGTGAGCGTCCTGGACTGGCTCAACGGGCCGGCCTTCACGGCCTTCGGACAGCGCGTCATCTGGTCCGACATGATCGGCAACACCATCGGCCTGGCCGCCCTGGCGCTCGGCTGGCGGCGCTCGATATGGACCTGGCCCACCCAGTTCCTCTCCGGCGTCATCCTCGTCGCCGCCTACGCCTCCGCCCACCTCAGCGGTGGGGTCGGCAAACAACTCCTGGTCATCGGGGTGGCGCTGTGGGGCTGGCGGCAGTGGCAGCGCGGCCGCCAGCAGGCCCAGGACGGCTCGATCGCCGTCCGGTTCGCCAGCTGGCGCGAGCGCGGGCTGCTGATCGGCGGCACCGCCCTCGGCACCCTGGCCGTCGGCGGCCTGTTCACCCTGATCCCGCAGCTGTCCTGGAACCCCTGGCCGGACGCCTACATCTTCGTCGGCACGCTCGCCGCGATGGTCGCCCAGGCCCGCGGACTGGTCGAGTTCTGGTTCGCCTGGCTGCTGGTCGACGTGGTCGGCGTACCACTCGCCTTCAGCAGCGGCCTGGCCTTCTCCGGCTTCGTCTACGTCGTCTACCTCGCCCTCGTCGCCTGGGGCATGCGCGACTGGTGGCTCCGCTCGCGGACCGCCACCGCCGAGCGCCCCGCACTGGAAGGAGCCGCGGCATGACCGCACTACAGAGCTGGTACGGCGAGACCGAGACCGGCGACTTCACGCTGGACCCGGTCGAACGGGCCATCGCCGACATCGCCGCCGGCCGGCCGGTCGTCGTGGTGGACGACGAGAGCCGGGAGAACGAGGGCGACCTGATCATCGCGGCCGAGAAGGCCACCCCGGAGATCGTCGCGTTCATGATGAGCGAGTGCCGCGGCCTGATCTGCGCCCCCATGGAGGGCACCGACCTGGACCGGCTGGACCTCCCGCAGATGGTCGAGCGGAACACCGAGTCGATGGGCACCGCCTTCACCGTCTCGGTCGACGCCACCGCCGCGCACGGCGTCTCCACCGGCATCTCCGCCGCCGACCGCGCCACCACCCTCCGGCTGCTGGCCGCCGGCGGCTCGGCCCCCGGCGACTTCGTCCGCCCGGGCCACGTCTTCCCGCTGCGCGCCAAGCCCGGCGGCGTCCTGGTCCGCAACGGCCACACCGAGGCCGGGGTGGACCTCGCCCGGCTGGCCGGCCTGCACCCGGCCGCCGCCATCGTCGAGATCGCCGGCGAGGACGGCACCATGCTGCGGCTGCCCGAGCTGGTCCCGTTCGCCCGCAAGCACGGCCTGGCGATCATCTCCATCGAGGACCTGATCGCCTACCGCCGGTCCGCCGAACCCACCGTCCGCCGCGAGGCCACCACCCGCCTGCCCACCGCGCACGGCGAGTTCACCGCGTACGGCTACCGCTCCACGGTCGACGGCGTCGAGCACATCGCGCTCGTCGCCGGAGAGCTCGGCAACGGCGAGGACGTCCTGGTCCGGATCCACTCCGAGTGCCTGACCGGCGACGTCTTCCACTCGCTGCGCTGCGACTGCGGCCCCCAGCTGGAGGAGTCGCTGCGCCGGATCGCCGAGGCCGGCCGCGGGGTGGTGGTCTACCTCCGCGGCCACGAAGGACGCGGCATCGGACTGCTGTCCAAGCTCCGCGCCTACGAGCTCCAGGAGCGCGGCCGGGACACCCTCGACGCCAACCTCGAACTGGGGCTGCCGGCCGACTCCCGGGACTACGGCGCCGGCGCCCAGATGCTCCGGGACCTCGGCGTCCGCTCGCTGCGCCTGATGACCAACAACCCTGAGAAGACCGCCGCCCTGGTGCGCCACGGCCTCACCGTCACCGGTCGCGAGCCGATGCCCGTCCAGGCCGGCGAGCACAACCTGCGGTACCTGCGCACCAAGCGCGACCGGATGGGGCACGACCTGCCCTGGCTGCCCGGTGCAGGCACCGTTCCCCACGCCGCACCCGCTCGGGCAGGGGAGGCCCCGACCACCGGAGCGGCTGACGCCGCGCCCCCTGCCGCGCCCACCACCTGCGGCAACCAGTAACCCCCGACCACCCCGTCAACCAGTCACCGGCACCATCCCCCGTACGAGGAGAAGCATGAGCGGCAAGGGCGCACCCGAACTGACCGTGAAGAACTGTGGCGACCTGCGGGTGGCCGTGATCGCCGCACAGTGGCACCAGCAGGTCATGGACGGCCTGGTGGAGGGCGCACTGCGGGCCCTGGGCGAGCTGGGCATCGACGAACCGACGCTGCTGCGCGTGCCCGGCACCTTCGAGCTGCCGGTGGTCGCCAAGGTCCTGGCCGACCGCGGCTACGACGCGGTGGTCGCGCTCGGCGTGGTCATCCGGGGCGGCACCCCGCACTTCGACTACGTCTGCCAGGGCGTCACCCAGGGCCTGACCAAGGTCGCGGTGGACACCGGCGTACCGGTCGGCTTCGGCGTGTTGACCTGCGACACCGAGGCGCAGGCGCTGGACCGCGCCGGGCTGCCCGGATCCGCCGAGGACAAGGGCCACGAGGCGGTCACCGCCGCGGTCGCCACCGCCACCACGCTCCGCACCGTCGCGGAGCCCTGGCGCTGAGCGCACCACCCTTCGTACATCCGAGGCGCTGCACACCGCTGTGGCATCACCGCGTAGGGTAGGCGGCATCATGTCCAAGAAGACGTTCGAGGAGCTCTTCACCGAGCTCCAGCAGAAGGCCGCCACCGGCGACCCCGCCACCTCCCGCACCGCCGAGCTGGTGCAGGCCGGTGTCCATACGATCGGCAAGAAGATCGTCGAAGAGGCCGCGGAGGTGTGGATGGCCGCGGAGCACGAGTCCCACGACGCCGCCGCCGAGGAGATCTCCCAGCTCCTCTACCACCTCCAGGTGATGATGGTCGCCAAGGGGATCTCCCTCGACGACGTCTACGCCCACCTCTGATCCAGCCCCCTCCGCACTTCCCCAACTCCCTGAGCTGCAAAGGAAATCGCTGTCATGCTGCGCATCGCTGTCCCCAACAAGGGTTCACTGTCCGAGCCTGCGTCGGCGATGCTCCATGAGGCCGGCTACCGCCAGCGCAAGGACCGCCGCGAACTGGTCCTGGTCGACGCCGACAACGAGGTCGAGTTCTTCTTCCTGCGCCCCCGCGACATCGCGGTCTACGTCGGCTCCGGGAAGCTCGACATCGGCATCACCGGCCGCGACCTGCTGCTGGACTCCGGCTCGCCGGCCGAGGAGATCCTCCAGCTCGGCTTCGCCGGCTCCACGTTCCGCTACGCCACCCGTCCCGGCACCGCCCAGGACGTCAGCGAGTTCGGTGGGATGACCATCGCCACCTCCTTCTCCGGCCTGGTCACCAAGCACCTCGCCGACAACGGGGTGACCGCCTCCGTCGTCCACCTCGACGGCGCGGTGGAGACCGCCATCCAGCTCGGCGTCGCCGAGATCATCGCCGACGTCGTGGAGACCGGCACCACCCTGCGCAACGCCGGCCTGGAGATCATCGGCGAGCCGATCCTGAAGTCCGAGGCCGTGGTCATCCGCGGCACCGGAGCCCCGGACGACGACCCGAAGGTCCGCCAGTTCCTCCGCCGCATGCAGGGCGTCCTGGTGGCCCGCCGGTACGTGATGATGGACTACGACATCCGCGTCGACCAGGTCGAGAAGGCCGTGGCCCTCACCCCGGGCCTGGAGTCCCCGACCGTCTCCCCGCTGCACCACGAAGGCTGGGTCGCGGTCCGCTCCATGGTCCCGGCCAAGGACGCCCAGCGCATCATGGACGAGCTCTACGACCTCGGCGCCCGCGCGATCCTCACCACCGGCATCCACGCCTGCCGGCTCTGACGGACCACAGTCAGCACTCCCACACCCCCTGACGGAAGACGACACGTGTCCGCGCCCGCGTCCCCCGATCCCTCCCTGCCCGGCCTCCCGGTGACTTTCCGGCCGACCCGCACCCGGGCCGTCCTGTACACCGTGGGCATCGCCCAGCTGGTCGCCCTCACCGTGATCGCGGTGTTGCTGCCGGAGCTGAGCGGCGGCGAGCGGATCAGCTTCGTCGGCACGGGAGTGCTGGTGGGCGCCGTCCTCCTGCTGCTCGGCCGCCCCAAGGTGGTCGCGCGGCAGGAGGGTGTCACGGTCGTCAACCTCACCACCCGGCGCGACCTGGCGTGGGCCCAGGTCCTCCGCGTCAACCTCCGTGCCGGCGACCCCTGGGTCCATCTGGACCTCGCCGACGGCACCAGCTTGCCCGCCATGGGTATCCAGCCCGGCATCGCCCGGGACCAGGCCATCCGCGACGCCCGCGCACTGCGCGACCTCGTCGAGACGCACGGTGCCGTCGACCACACGGCCCGATGAGCCTGCCCTAACGCGGGCCCCGCTGTTTACTCTGTTCTCCGGGGTGCGCCCGCGCCCCGCCCCTTGAATGGGACCCAACGACCCGAGGAGTGACTCCCTCCGGCAATGGACGGATCGTCCTGTAGTACCTGCGCCGCCCCTCCCGAACCCCCGCATACCACGGAGGCGGCGGCATGACCGGCCCCCTGCTGCTCCTCCTTGCGGCACTCGCACTGATCTTGGCCAACGGCTTCTTCGTGGCCGCCGAGTTCGGCCTCATCACCGTCGAGAAGGCGGACGCCGAACGGGCCGCCGCCGACGGCGACCACCGGGCCGGCACCGTGGTCTCCGCGCTGCGTGAACTCTCCTTCCAGCTCTCCGGCACCCAACTCGGCATCACCATCACCTCCTTGGTGGTCGGCATGCTCGCCGAGCCGGCACTGGCCGAGCTGCTGTCCGGTCCGCTGCTGGCCCTGGGCCTGCCGCGGGGCGCCGTCCCGGGCATCGCGGTGGTCATCGGCATGCTGGTGGCCGCCGCCGTCCAGATGGTCATCGGCGAGCTGGTGCCCAAGAACTGGGCGGTCTCCAAGCCGCTCCAGGTCGCCCGCTTCGTCGCCGGCCCCCAGGACGCCTTCTCCCGCTTCTTCCGGCCGGTGATCACCCTGCTGAACACCGTCGCCAACCGGCTGGTCCGCGCCCTGGGCGTGGAACCGGCCGATGAACTGGCCTCCGCCCGCACCCCCGGCGAGCTGGTCTCGCTGGCCCGGCACTCCGCCCGGGCCGGGGCGATCGAGCAGGACACCGCGGACCTCTTCGTCCGCACCCTCTCGCTCGCCGACCTCACCGCGGAGAACGTCATGACGCCCCGCGTCCGGGTCAGCGCCCTCCAGGCGAACGCCACCGCCGAGGACGTCGTCAACCTCACCCGGGCCACCGGGCTCTCCCGCTTCCCCGTCTACCGCACCCGGCTCGACGAGGTCGTCGGCATGGTGCACCTCAAGGACGCGCTGGCGGTCCCCGCGGAGGACCGGCTGCGCATTCCGGCGGTCCGGATCGCGGTGTCGCCGCTGCTGGTGCCCGAGACGCTGCCGGTGCAGCCGCTGCTGGAGCGGCTGCGCAGCGAGCAGCCGATCGCCGTGGTCGTCGACGAGTACGGCGGCACCGCCGGCGTGGTGACCCTGGAGGACATCATCGAGGAACTCGTCGGCGAGGTCCGCGACGAGCACGACCGGGTGGACCTGCCCGAACTGGGCCAGGCCCCGCCCGAGGACGGCCGCCCCGCGTGGGACGCCGACGGCGGTTGCCGGGTCGACACCCTGCGCCGGATCGGCCTGGACGCCCCCGAGGGCCCGTACGAGACGGTCGCGGGGCTGGTCGCCCACATACTCGGCCGGATCCCGGCACCCGGCGACACCGCGGAACTCGACGGCTGGCGGCTGCGGGTGCGGCTGGTCACGCACCACCGCGCCGAGCGGATACGACTGGTCCGGCTGGCCCCCGTCGTCCCCGAGGCCGCCCGTGAGCGGGTCGCGGCCGGTGCGGAGGCGGCCCGATGACCATGGCCCAGCTCCTCTTCGCGGTCCTGCTCGTGCTCGCCAACGGCTTCTTCGTCGGCGCCGAGTTCGCCCTGGTCTCGGTCCGCCGCAGCCAGATCGAACCGCTCGCCACGATGGGCTCCAAACGCGCCCGCCGGGTCCTGCACGGCCTGGAGAACCTGCCGCAGATGATGGCCGCCGCCCAGTTCGGCATCACCATCTGCTCCCTGACCCTCGGCGCGGTCGCCGAACCGACCGTCGCCCACCTGCTGGAGCCGGTCTTCGCGGCCGTCCGGCTGCCCGCGGCGCTGGTGCACCCGCTGGGCTATGCCCTCGCCCTCGCCCTGGTGGTCTTCCTCCACCTGGTCATCGGCGAGATGGTCCCCAAGAACCTGGCGATGGCCGCACCCGAGAAGACCGCCCTGTGGTTCAGCCCCGGACTGGTCGCCTTCGCCCGACTGTGCCGCCCGGTCACCGCGCTGCTCGGCGCGCTGGCCCGTGGTGTGCTGCGGCTCTTCGGGGTCGAGCCCAAGGACGAGGTCGAGGCGGTCTTCACCAGTGAGCAGCTCACCCACCTCGTCGAGGACTCCGGCCAGGCGGGCCTGCTCGACCCGGCCGAGCAGGAGCGGCTCTCCGACGCCCTGGAGCTCGGCAGCCGCCCGGTCACCGACGTGCTCCTCGACCCCGCCGGGCTGATCACCGTCGAGCCGACCGTGACGCCCCGTCAGCTGGAGGCAATGACCGTGCGGACCGGCTACTCCCGCTTCCCGGTCTGCGCGCCGGGCGGCGCCTACATGGGCTATCTGCACGTCAAGGACGTCCTGGACCTGGAGGACCGGGACCGGGCGGTGCCGCAGCGGATCTGGCACCCGATGGCCACGCTGCGCGCCGAACTGCCCCTGGACGACGCCCTGACGGCGATGCGCCGGGCCGCCTCCCACCTGGCCGCGGTCTCCGACGCCACCGGCCGGGTACTCGGCCTGGTCGCGTTGGAGGACGTCCTGGAGATGCTGGTCGGCGAGGTCCGCGATCCGGCGCACCGGACGGAGCCGAAGGCCGATTCGGCGCCCTGGAAGGGGACCGAGCGGGTCGGCGGGCCGCACGAGGGGTCGCCGCTGGCGACCGAGGACCCCGCGCTGGCCGGCTGACCACCGGACGACCACGACGTCGAGGGGCCCGCCGGACCACCGGCGCGCCCCTCGCGTCTTCGGTCCTGGAAGCTGTGCGGTGGATCATGGCCGGCGCCGACGCTGGTCCACCGGGCAGGCCCTAGAGATCCAGCCCCTTCGGCGGCGCCTGTGGATCCGGCCCGCGCCCCGAGAGCACCTCGCCGTAGGCCTGCATCAGGTCCGGCAGGCGGAGGGTGGCGAGGTCGTCCCGGGTCGGGGTGCCCTGCCAGGTGGACAGCCGCAGGTCGCGGTAGGCGCAGCTCTTCTCGTACAGGGTGCGCAGGAAGCGGCCGTTGCCCAGCTCGTCGATCCAGCCCTGCTCGACGACGTGGCCGTTGATGCTGCACAGTTCGTCGCGGGCCTCCTCGTCCCAGCGGTCGCCGTTCTCCGCGGCCAGCACCTCGCCGATCTTGGTGAGTTCCAGCGGCCGGTAGCTGGGGAAGTCGACCCGGCTGGTGAACCGTGAGGACAGGCCGGGGTTGGCGGCCAGCAGCCGGTCCATGCCCTCGGGGTAGCCGGCCAGGATGACCACCAGCCGGTCGCGGTTGTCCTCGGCGCGCTTGAGCAGCACCTGGAGCGCCTCGTCGCCGTATGCGTCGCCCTTGCTGTAGCCGGAGTTGGACAGGCTGTACGCCTCGTCGACGAAGAGCACCCCGCCCAGCGCCGAGTCGATCAGTTCGTTCGCCTTGACCGCGGTCTGGCCGAGGAACTCGCCGACCAGATCTGCCCGTTGGGCCTCCACGAGATGGTCGCCGCCCAGCAGCCCCAGCGCGTAGAAGACCCGGCCGAGTATCCGGGCCACCGTGGTCTTGCCGGTCCCCGAGGGGCCGGAGAAGACGAAGTGCCGCTTGGGGGGCGCCACCGGCAGGCCCTGGCTCGCGCGCAACCTGGCCATCCGCAGCTGCGCCGAGAGCGCCCGTACGTGCCGTTTGACCGGCTCCATGCCGACCATCCGCTCCAGTTCCGCCAGCGCCTTCTCCAGCAGCACCGGGTCGGCCGGCCCGGTGGGCAGGAGTTCGCCGCTGCGCCGGCCCGGTGCGGTGGTCTTGATGCGGGCCGCGCCGCCGTCCCCGGCGGGCGGGCCGGACGGTTCGGTGGGTGGGCCTGACGGCTCGTCGGCCAGCAGCAGTTCCCGGCCGTCCATCGGGTCGAGCGGCGCCAGCGGGTCGAGATCGCCGCCGGCCTCCTGGACCGGTCCCTGGGCGGAGACCGTCGCGAGGCCGGCGCCCTCGTCCAGGCCGTCCGCCTCGGCGATGGCGGTCAGCCGGGCCGCGGTGTCCATGAAGGTCGGGTCGACCCGGTGCACCGCGCGGTAGAGGGGGAGTGCGGCGGCGCTGCGGCCGGTGCCCTCGTAGGCACGGGCGAGCCAGTAGCGCAACTCCTTGCGCTGCGGTTGCTCGCTGCGGCAGCGCATCAGCGCCGCGGCCAGCAGCGGTTCGGCCTGCCCGTACATCTCCAGCCGCACCCGCGCCATCCCGCCGAACAGCCCCGCCTCGATGCCCAGCACCGGATCGCCGAGCAGCGGTTCGGTGTGCCGGACGAGCTGGTCCCAGTCCTTGACGAGATAGGAGCGGCAGGCGTGCAGGAAGCGCACCTGGGGGTCGGTCTCCACCGGTGGACAGCCGGCCAACGCCTGGTCGAGTTCGGCGACGTGGCGGCCGTCGAGCCAATGGGAGGCGTGCGCCAGCAGCAGGTCACGGCTGGTCTCCAGGACGGGCTGGACCCACCAACCGAGCCAGTACCAGGAGTTGAGGGCGCGTCGGTGCCGGGCGCGCTGTTCACCGAAGCGGTCCCGGTGCTGGTGCATCCGCAGCAGCGCCATGGCGGTGTCGGCGCGCAGCGCGTGCAGCCCGAGCCAGGCGTCGGCCATCGACGGGTCGAGGCGTACCGCGGCCCGGAACTCCTCCTCGGCCTGGGGGTAGGCCCCCATGGTGTAGGCGTCGACCGCGCGCAGCCAGGCGAGTTCGGCCGGGGCGGGCGAACCCTGAGCGCCGACATCCATCCCGTCCCCCCACAAAACGTCCCCCCGTGGTGTACCACCGGACGTGTGCCGGGCCGTGGGCCCCAGGACCTGACGGGCCCTGGCCGAACCGGCGTGCGGCGGGCGGGAGTTGCCCTGCCGTACACCCGGGTCCGGGTCCTGCGGTGGCACAGACTCGCATCGTACCTGCGCTGTCGGTGCAGGCCGTAGAGGGCCGCACGAGGTGGAAGCGGGGGCTTGCGAGGGGGCGCATCGGCGCGAAGAAGGTGGTGACCCTGGGTGAGGGAAGTGGTGCGCGGCGAGCGCCGCGGAAGGTACTTTCGCACAGAACGAAGCCCCCGATCACGGGGGAACAACCGGGGGCTTCGCGTCTGCGGGCGGTCCGTTGAACCGCACATTGAGAACGTAAGTCCTGTACGCCCCCTAGGTCAAGCCGAGTTGGCGCACTCGGCGGGTCCCGTTCGGCAACCGTCGGCGTGTCAGCCATGGTCGGCTACACAGGGTGAAATCCGGGCCCGGTCACGGCATATCGGCCGGCCCCACGTGCACCTCGTACCCCATCTGCCCCTGGTGCACCAGGAGATCGGCGTGCGGTCGGGACGGATCCGCCGCGAAGTGCGCGCGCTCCGCCGGAATCCAGCCATCCCAGAACGCGGAGAGCCCTGGCCCGTCCCGGAGTTGGCCCCGTTCCCATGAACGCTCGCTCGCCAGTTCCATCCACAGCAGGCACGCGGTGTACGGCCGCAGCGCGCGTCGCCCGGTGCCCACGCCCTCGACCAGCACCACCGGCGCCGGGGCCAACTCCCGTACCTCTGTGAACTCCCGACGCACCCAGTCGTACACCTCGTAGCGCGCCGTCTCGCCCCGGGTCAGCGGCGCCAGCACCTGCTCCTGGAACCGGCCGCTCCAGGCGAACAGCTCCTCATGGGTCGCGAGGTCGTCGGTGTGCACCACCGGGGCGCCGCCGAGCGCCTCGGCCAGCCGCCCGGCGAACGTGCTCTTACCGGAGCCCGCGTGCCCGTCCACCGCGATCAGCCGCACCGGGCCGCAAGAGGGCGCCAGGGTGTGCAGCCGGGTGGCCAGCGAGGTCAGTACGGTGTCCGGGGCGGGGGTCATCCCACCAGCGTACGCCAGTGGTCCACACCAATATTCGTGGCGCGACGCGCGTCGGACCGCCTTCCTAAGCCCGCCCGTAACGGAGATAGTTGAGCCCACCCGCACCAGTTCGCACCGCCACCCATCCGCACCGACTGGGGGACCCCATATGACCAGCTCCGCGCCCCGGCGCACCGTCCTGGCCGCCGCGCTCGCCGCCGCAGCCGGTGCCGCCACCCCCCTGGCCGCGGCCGCCGGCGAGCCCGGCCGCCGCCCCGCCCCACCGGTTCCCGCCACCTCCCGATCGAAGAGCCCCGTGGAGTACCACGCCTGGACCACCGCCGCCGACTGGCGCCAGGGCACCCGCCACGGCACCCGGGTGCTGTCCGGCCCCCGCCCCGGCATCGCCCTCGCCCGCCCCACCGGCACCACCGACTACCACGACCCGCACACCGGCAAGGCGGCCACCTGGGAGTACGCCACCTGGACCAGCCCGGCGCACCGCCTCCCGGTCCCGGCCACCGAGGCCGTCGCCTCCTGGAACGCGCACACCCCCGCCGGCACCTGGATCGCCGTCGAACTGCGCGGCACGTACTCCGACGGCGGTCACACCCCCTGGTACGTCATGGGCCGCTGGACCGCCGGCGACGGTGAGACCGACATCCGGCGCACCTCCGTCGACGACCAGAAGGACGGCCGGAGCGCCGTCTCCACCGACACCTTCGCCGTCGACGACCCGTCGAGCGGCCTCCGGCTGGCCGCCTACGAACTCCGCCTCACCCTCTACCGCCGGCCCGGCAGCACCCTCACCCCCACCGTCTGGCGCGTCGGCGCGATGGCCTCCGACCTCCCCGACCGCTTCGAGGTCCCGGCCTCCACCCCCGGCCTCGTAGGCCACGAACTGCACGTCCCGCGCTACTCGCAGGAGATCCACAAGGGCCAGTACCCCGAGTACGACAACGGGGGAGAGGCGTGGTGCAGCCCCACCTCCTCCCAGATGATCATCGAGCACTGGGGCCGCCGCCCCACCCCGCAGCAACTGTCCTGGGTCGATCCCTCCTACGCCGACCCCCAGGTCTGCCACGCCGCCCGCTACACCTTCGACTACCAGTACAACGGCTGCGGCAACTGGCCCTTCAACGCCGCCTACGCCGCCACCTACCGGGACCTGCAAGGCATCGTCACCCGCCTCTCCTCCCTCACCGACGTCGAACACCTCGTCCACGCCGGCATCCCCGTCATCACCTCCCAGTCCTTCCTCAAGACCGAACTCGACGGCGCCGGTTACGGCACCGCCGGCCACCTGATGACCGTCATCGGCTTCACCCGGACCGGCGACGTCATCGCCAACGACCCGGCCGCCCCCGACGACCCCGCCGTCCGCCGCGTCTACAAGCGGCGCGAGTTCGAAAACATCTGGCTCCGCACCAAGCGTCACGACGCAAAAGGCCAGGTCAAGAGCGGGTCGGGGGGCGTGTGTTATCTGTATTTCCCGGTGGAGCCGTCACCGGTGCAGCGGCGGGTGCTGCGGGGGTTGGGGATTCGGTGAGGGGCGGGGGCCGGCCTGTCGGGTAGTGGGTGTGGGGCTTGTTCGGGTTGGCCGCTGTGCCGTACGCGTGGCGCCGTTCTGAGCGGATGTGCTCCGCGACGATCTGCTGGAGCGTTGGTTGCTGCCGGCGGTAGGTGGGCGGCCTTGTCGGCCGTCGCTCCGCCGGGCGTGTGGATCGTCGGGTGGTCCTCGGCTCACCGGTGGTCGTTCTCCTTCAGTTCGATCACCCAGGCGCGGCGCTCGGCGATCTTGCCGTCGCGCAGCACGAACACCTCGGCCATCGACATGCGCATAACCTCGCCGGTGTCCCGCCTGACGGATCCGGTGAGTTCCGCCATGACGACGTCGCCCTCCTCGACCATGCGCACGACCTCAAGCTGGGGCGGTGGTACAAAGCCGGGCCCCTCGATGGCGTTGTCGTACGCCTCCTTGCCGGTCAGGTGGAAGCCGCCGAACACGGTCCACACCATCCCGACCCCGCGGGGGTGCGCGTCCGGGTGGTGTGGGGCGTGTAGCCGTCGGGTGGTGTCATGCCTGTCGCGTCGGTAGCACGATCGCCTGGCGCAGGTTCACATGGCGGGCGCGGCTCGTGGTGTAGGCGATCAGGTCCGCGATGTCGTCCGCCGACAGGCCGATGAGTGCGTCGAACATGCCGTCCAGTTGGCCGGACAGCTCCGCGTTGTCGATGTGGCCGCCCAACTCCGTGTCCGTGAGGCCCGGTTCGATGTTGGTGACGCGGACGTCGCGCGGGCCCAGTTCGGTGCGGAGGGACTGCGAGAGGTAGGTCAGGGCGGCCTTTGTCGCGCCGTACACCGCGTAGTTGGGGAACGGGATGTGGGCGCCGATGGACGAGATGTTCACCAGGTCCGCCGTCCGGCCCGCCGCGGCCACCGTGATCAGGTCCGGTGTGAAGGCGCGGATGACGCGCAGCGCGCCGGTCACGTTCGTGTCGAGCATGCGCTGCCACTCGTCGGCGCGGCCCTCGGTGACGGGGTTCGGCAGCATCACGCCGGCCGCGTTGACCACCAGGTCGACTTCGCCGTACGCGGCGTGCACCCGCTCCACCGCCGCATCCACGGAGGCCGCGTCGGTGACGTCGGCGGCGACCGCGAGGGCCTGCCCGCCGTCCGCCGCGATCGTGGCGGCCAGCTCGGTCAGCCGCTCGGCCCGGCGGGCGAGCAGCGCTACCCGCACCCCGTACGAGGCGAGCAACCGGGCGGTGGCCTCGCCCATACCGCTGGCGGCTCCGGTGATGACGGCGGTGCGGCCGGTCAGGGTGTCGTACGCCATGGGAACTCCTGGTTCGGTGGTGTCGTTGCCGGGCGTTTCCCGGTGACGACACCCACCTTGCGCCCGGTCGCCGCTCTTACCCAGGGTGGCCGTTTTCCTGGGTCTGCCAGTACCAGGAACGGAGGGGGCGGGGCCTAGGATCGCCGGCATGGACATAGCCATCGGCCGGGAACTCGGCGATTTCCTGCGCTCCCGGCGCGCCCGCATCCAGCCCGAGGAGGTCGGACTGCCGGGCCACGGCAGGCGGCGGGTGCCGGGCCTGCGCCGCGAGGAGGTCGCCCAGCTCGCGGGCGTCAGCGTCGACTACTACATCCGCCTCGAACAGGGCCGCGGCCCCTCGGTCTCGGACGCCGTCCTCGACGCCATCGGGCGGGTGCTGCGCCTCGATGACACCGAGCAGGAGTACCTGCGGCGGGTGGCCAGGCCCGCCGCCCGGCGTGCGTCCGCTGCCCGCCGCGCGTCCGCCGGCGGTCCCGCGGTCCAGAAGGTCCGCCGCGGCCTGCGGCTCCTCCTGGACACCATCGACAAGGCCCCTGCGTTCGTGCTCGGCCCCCGTATGGACGTGCTCGCGTGGAACGGCCTGGGCGACGCCGTCGTCGGCTTCTCGCAGATGGCTCCCGAGGACCGCAACATGCCGCGGCAGGTGTTCCTCGAACCGCGGGCGCGTGAGCTGTACCTGGACTGGTCGGCGGTGGCCGCGGAAACGGTCGCCCATCTGCGGCTGTACGCGGGCAACCATCCGCAGGACGAGCAACTGGCCACGCTGGTGGGTGAGTTGTCGCTGGGGAGTGAGGACTTCCGTCGACTGTGGGCGGACCACCAGGTCAAGGAGAAGACGCACGGCGCGAAGCGCCTGATGCACTCGGTGGTCGGCGAACTCGACATGCCGTACGAGACGTTGACGGTGCCTGGGGAGCCGGGCCAGATGCTGGTGGTCTACACGCCGGAGCCGGGCTCGCGGACGGAGGAGCGCTTGAAGCTCCTGGCCAGCTGGGCGGCGACAGCGGCGGTCTGATGGGGGCGCGGTCGCTGACGGGGCGCGGCTCCTGGTGCGGCGCGGTCTCTGGCGCGGCGCGGCTCCTGACCTGCCAGTATGTCGGTTTTCCGGTATGCCGGTATGGCGGTCGGGGGTCGCGCCGATTCGGTTTCGGGGTGTCGTCGTCCCCTTTTCGCCCTTCGCGGACGTCCTGCGCGGGAACGAGAAGTTGGCGGACGCCGTCAACCACCTGCTGGTGGTCGGCTTCTACCGGAGGCCCGGCAGCGGCTACCGGAGCTGGACCACGCCAGCACGCTGGAGGAGATCACCGTGGTCGGGGACGGCGGGCAGGTGTACCGGGGGGCCGCCGCCTGGGTGGTGTGCCTGTGGGCGTTGGCCAAGTACCGGCCGTTGGCCCACAGGTTCAGCACCCGTTCCGGGCTCCGGTTCGCCCGCGGGGCGGTGCTCGCCGCGGCGCAGTACCGCGAGACGCACCGGCGCCCCCGGCCCGTTGAGGGGGAGGTACTCGCTCCGGGTGGAGCGGCCCCGACGGGTTCGGCCGCTCCACAGGGCTGCCGTAGCGGTTGCGCGGTGCGCGATTAGGCTCTGACCGTGCCAGCAGAGAACCAGCCCCGACCGGCCAAGAGCGAGCAGACCCGCACCCTGATCCTGGAGACGGCGATGCGGCTGTTCCAGGAGCGGGGCTACGACAAGACCACGATGCGGGCCATCGCCAAGGAGGCCGGGGTCTCCGTCGGGAACGCGTACTACTACTTCGCGGGCAAGGAGCACCTGATCCAGGGGTTCTACGACCGGATCGCCGCCGAGCACCAGGCGGCGGTCCGCGACGTACTGGACCGGGAGACGGACCTGGAGGAGCGGTTGGCCGGGGTGTTGCGGGTGTGGCTGGACATCGCCGCGCCGTACCACGAGTTCGCGGCCCAGTTCTTCAAGAACGCCGCGGACCCGGACAGCCCGCTCAGCCCCTTCTCGGCCGAGTCCGAGCACGCCCGCGAGGCGGCCATAGACGTGCACCGCGAAGTGTTGGCGGGGTCGAAGGCGAAGGTGCCGGCCGAACTCGCCGAAATTCTGCCCGAGCTGATGTGGCTGTCCCAGATGGGGCTGGTGCTGTACTGGGTTTTCGACCGTTCCGAGGGGCGCGAGCGCAGCCGCCGGCTGGCCGGTCGCGGCGCCCGGCTGACGGCGCGCGGGGTGTCACTGGCCCGCTTCCGCGTGCTGCGGCCCCTGGTGCACGAGGTGCACGAACTGTTCACCGACTTCCTGCCGGGCATGGCCCAGACCGTGGTCTCCCGCAAGGGGACGACGGGAGCGAAGGAGGAGAAGGAAGGGGAGGGGGAGAAGGGGGAGAAGGGGGCGGTAGGGGCGGCGGGTTAGCGGCACTCACCCATGACATATGGCAGGGGTCCCGACGGCTTCGGCGTGCTGTGACGGGCCCATGTTGCACGTGGAGAGGGCCGGCTCGTGCGTTGCTCGACGAGCGGGGCGAGCAGATCGGCTCGATCACCCGCGCCGGTCGGGTGAAGAGCGGCGCTGCCGCCGAGTTCGGCCTTGGGGACTATCCGAAGCCGTACGTGAGCGCGCTGTGGCGGAGTCGCGTCCATCGGCGAGCCTGACGAGCGACGGGTCGATGCGAAACCAGCCGATGAGCGGGTGGATCTGTCCGATCAGCCCAGCGATGCGCTCACTGCGCGCAGTTCGTCCAGGGCCGCCAGGACGTATCCGGCGAGTTCGTCCTTGCCGTCGCGGTCGCCCTCGGACCATTGGGCGAACCCGCGCTTGAAGGCGAGGACGCCCAGCTCGCTCGCGAGGGCCGCGGTGGGGTCGGGCAGGCCGCGGGCGACCAGGGCGGCCGTCATCGCGGCGGCGAGGCTGACGATCTTGAGGGCGTCACGCGCTTGCAACTCGCCGCTGGCGGCGACGGCCGCCTTCAGGCGCGGGGCGAGCTCGCGGTTCATGGGGCCCATCGCGCTCGACGCGCGCTCAAGACCGGCGGCGACCGCCTCCAGCGGGGTGGCGCAGCCGGGGGCCTCGGCGATCCCCTCGGTCAGCAGCCGGCTCAGCGTCTCCTGTCCGGCCACCAGCAGCTCGCGCTTGTCGGGGAAGTGCCGGAAGAAGGTGCTCTTGGTGACCCCGGCACGCTCGGCGATCTGCGCGACCGTCGTGGCGTCGTACCCCTGCTCGGTGAACAGGTCGCATGCGGCCACGACAAGGCGCTCGCGTGCGCCTGGTTCCCACCTACCCATGGGACCAGCATATGCGATGGGACTCTTGTCCCGTCACCTGGTAGCGTGTGACGGGACAAGAGTCCCATCACTTGGGGAGGATTTCCATGCGTGTCTTCGTCACTGGTGCCACCGGTCTGATCGGGTCCACCGTCGTCGCCGAACTGCTCGGCAACGGCCACACCGTCCTCGCACTCGCCCGTTCCGACGCGTCCGCGCTCGCCGCCGAGGCGGCCGGCGCCGAGCCGCTCCGGGGAGCCCTCGCCGATCTGGACGTCCTCCGGGCCGGCGTCGCCCAGGCCGACGGGGTCGTCCACCTGGCGTTCGGCAATGACTTCAGCAGCCCCGAGGCCCTCGCGAAGAACGTCGCCGAGGAGAGCACCGCCCTCGCGGCCCTCGGCGAGGAACTCGTCGGCAGCGGCCGCCCCTTCGTGACCGTCTCGGGTACGCCCCACGCCCCGGGCCGTGTCTCCACCGAAGCCGACCCGGTGCCGACCGACGGACCGGTCGGCGGTCGCGGCCGCGCGGTCACGGCGGTCCTGGGCCTTGCCGCGCGCGGGGTCCGGAGTACGGCCGTACGCCTGCCGCGCACGGTCCACAACCAGGGCACGGGCGGGTTCGCCGGCCTGCTGACCGACATCGCACGCCGCACCGGGGTGTCCGGCTACCCGGACGACGGCACACAGCGCTGGCCGGCCGTCCACGCGCTCGACGCGGCGGTCCTCCTCCGGCTCGCCCTGGAACAGGCGGATGCCGGCAGCGTCTGGCACGCCGTGGCCGACGAGGGGGACCGGGTGCGGGACGTCGCCGCGGTCATCGGCCGACGGCTGGGCCTGCCGGTCGAGTCGGTGCCGTCGCAGACGTACGGCCCTCTCGGCCCGATCTTCGCGACCGACCAGCCCTCGTCCAGCGCCCACACCCGGCAGACCCTCGGCTGGGAGCCGAAGCACCCCGGCCTTCTGGAGGACCTGGAGAACATCCAGCCCTGACTGGCGACCGGGCGGCCCGCTCACGGCGCTCGCGCCGCCAACGGCAGCCCCTCACCCCTCACCTACGTCACTCGCGGTCGACCGTCTCGGCGCAGCGATGTCCCGCGCCCGTCCACGCCCGGTCAACGCGGCTCCGGCTCTCGACCTGATCCCCGCGTCATCCCCACGTCTTCGCCGACGGCCAAGCCCGCTGACGCCGGGCCGCCACCCGCGTGGCAGCAACACGTCCCGCACTGTCGACATGTCCGTGGCGAAAGTGGGTCTCCACGGCATCGCCGGCTGTGCAGCCATTCACGTCCACAACCAACAGGAGGTCCCGTCATGGTGGCAGTTGTCTTCGGCGCTCGCGGTAACGTCGGTCGTCATGTGGCCGATGGCCTGCTGGCCGCCGGCGAGCAGGTCAGAGCAGTCAGCAGAACCCCAGCCGCGGGCTTGACGCCCGGGTGGGAAGCAGTCGCCGCCGACCTGGAGCGTCCCGAGACGCTGCCCGCAGCGCTCGACGGTGCCGACAAGGTGTTCCTCTACGGAATGCTCAACCCCCAGAAGCCCTACGACATCGAGAAGGTCGCTGCGGCGGCCACAGCCGCGGGGGTCCGGCAGGTGGTTCTGCTCTCGTCGGTGTCGGTCCTGAACCCCGACGCCGACCACCCGGTCCCCCGCCTGAACCGCACGATCGAGCAGGCCGTCCAACGGTCCGGCATGGACTGGACGTTCCTCAGGCCGGGGACATTCGCGACCAATACCCGCACCTGGTGGGCCGAATCGATCCGCACCGACAACGTCGTCCGCCTTCCCTATCCGCTCGCACAGTCGGCACCGGTGCACGAGAAGGACATCGCGGCGCTTGCGGTGACCGCCCTGACCGAACCGGGCCACTCGCACCAGGCGTACACCCTCTACGGAGCCGAGTCCCTGACCCTGCAACGGCAGGTCGAGCACATCGGCGAGGCCCTCGGCCGCCGCATCCGGATCGAACACGTCTCCGGCGAGCAGGCTCGCGCGGAAGTGGGCAGAACAATGCATCCGGTCGTGGCCGAGGCAATCGTGAGTCAGTGGTCCGCCGCCAACGGCGTTCCGGTCCTGACCTCCGTCATCGCCGAAAAGATCACCGGCACGCCGGCACACACCTACGCCCAGTGGGCCGTCGACCACTCCGACGACTTCCGCTGAGCCTGTCGTTGACCTGCGGTGTCGGTGGCGACCCCGGCCGGTCGTGACCTGTCCTCGGCGATCAGTGAACCCAAGCCCGCACTCGTGCCGAAGCGGCCCGCAGCGCCGAGGCCGACGGGGGGTTGTGGGTCCGCCGTCCTCGTGGCCGCCTGTCATGCGTGGCCAGGCCCGGCACGTTCAGTCGGGTCGGGCGCCAGGAGGGTCAGACCTCTGGCGCGGCCGGCTGCGTGCACGCCTCCGCAATCGTCGCGGTGTCCCAGTAGAAGGGCCGGACCTCGGTGATCCGCCCGTCCCTGATCGTGATCATCTGGAGGATCGGGAAGGCGAGTTCGCGACCGGTGGCACGCGCACGCGCACGGACCTGGGTGAGCACGACCGCGGTCTCGCCCGTGACGAGGAACTCCTGCTCCAGCATGTCGAACGCTTCCCAGGCCGCGCTCATGGCGAGGAAGAAGTCCGTCATGCCCGCATGCCCGTGCCATGTGCCGCCGTAGGGCAGGGCCGCTGCCTGATGCAGGACGACGTCGGGTGCGAAGAAGGGGGCGAGCGGGGCGAAGGAAGCCACGCCGGGGCCTCCCGCTGCCAAGTACGCCGCTTCGGCCTCGTACATCCGGTGGAGCAGGGTCGTCGTATCCGTCGTTCGTGTTGTTGCCATGTCGCCAGCCTGCTCTTTTCCGGTGGAGCTGACTGGCGGGAATCGGACCGTACGTTCCGCAGGAGTCACCGTCGTCACCGGCCCTGGGCCCGTCCACCGGACGCGGCGCGAAAGGCTCTTGTGCGGGGGCGTCGGCCTGTAGTCCGCTGGGCTTCATGAGGAGCAGGAGGAAGCGGAGCATCGCCACGTTGATCGGTGCCCTGGTGGTGGGGTCCTTGTGCGCGGGCGCACCGACGCCGCGTGCGGGCGCGGCCGAAGCCGCTGGGTACCGCAGCGGCGGTGGGTCGCCGTCGGGAGGTGGGTCGGCGACGGGCGGTGAGGCGGCGGCGCCAGGCACCGACGTCGACCGCTACGTCGACCGCTACGACCAGGACGCCGGCATCGGCGTCGACCTCGACACCGTGACCATTCCGGAACTCCAGGCGCGCATGACGCGCGGTTCCCTGACCTCGTCGGCGCTGACCACCGCCTATCTGCGGCGGATCAAGGCCATTGCCCCCAAGATCCGGGCCCTGTTGCGCACCGACCCGACGGCCCTGCGCCAGGCGGCCGCCAGCGATGCCCGGCACCGGCGCGGCGACCCCCGCGGCCCGCTCGACGGCATCCCCGTCCTGCTCAAGGACAACATCGACACCCGTGACCTGCCCACCACGGCCGGGTCGCTGGCGCTCGCCGGCAGTCCGCCGGACCGCGACGCCGCCCTGGTGACCCGACTGCGCGAGGCGGGAGCGGTGATCCTCGGCAAGACCAATCTGTCCGAGTGGGCGAACTTCCGGGCGGAGAAGCCGACTTCGGGGTGGTCGGCGGTGGGCGGGCAGACCCATAACCCCTATGTACTGGACCGGAATCCGTGCGGTTCCTCCGCCGGATCGGCCGCCGCGGTCGCCGCGTCGTTGGCGCAGGTGGCGATCGGGACCGAGACGGACGGTTCCATCGTGTGCCCGGCCGGGATGAACGGGGTGGTCGGCCACAAGCCCAGTCTGGGCCTGGTCAGTCAGGCCGGAGTGGTCCCGATCTCCGCCGAGCAGGACACCGCGGGGCCCATGGCCCGCAACGTGATCGATGCCGCGCTCACCTTTGCGGTGCTCAGCGGCGGGGAGGCCGCGCGCCACGGCGGTTCCGGCGGCCTCCGGGCGGGGCTCCCGCGCCCGGACGGTCTGCGCGGCAAGCGGATCGGCCTGTGGCGGCTGCCCGAGCTCGGGCCGGAGGTGGACGCCGTACTGACCCGGACCGCGGAGCGGCTGCGTGCGGCGGGCGCCGAGGTCGTCGAGGTGACACCGCCGTACCAGAAGCGCCTGGCGGAGCTCGAATTCCCGGCGCTGCTGAGCGAGTTCCACCGGGACATCGACGCCTACCTTCCCAGCCGAGGCGGGCCGCAGAACCTCGCCGCGCTCATCGCGTTCAACCGCGCCCACCCGGCCGAACGCACCTGCTTCGCCGGCCAGGAACTGTTCGAGCGGGCGCTTGCCGCGCCGTCCACCACCGATCCGAAGTACCGGGCCGGACGCGCGGAGTTGACGGATCTCGCCCGGCGCTCCATCGACGAGACCATGGCCGCGCACCGGCTGGACGCGATCGCCGCGCCGACGAACCCGCCCGCCTGGACGACCGACTGCGCACGGGGCGACAACGACGTCATTCCGTCCTCCACGCCCGCGGCCGTGGCCGGATACCCGTCGTTGTCGGTGCCGGCCGGATTCGTGAACGAACTCCCCGTGGGGCTGCTGCTGATGGCCGGTGATCGCCAGGACGACGAGCTCCTGTCGCTGGGGGCCGCGGTGGAACACCGCCTGCACGCCTGGCGGGCGCCGCGGTATCTGCCGTCGGTGGGGAACCAGGCGGGCAGTGGCGCCGCGCGATGAGTGGGGTCGGGGGCTTCCCGTTCTTCTCGGGTGCGGGTGATTCCGGTCAGTTCCCGGGGTCCCGGTCCGCCGGTGCGAACGCCCGGGCCACGGCGAGGCTGTCCTCGTAGATGTGGTGTCGGGTGACCGCGCCGTTCTCGACGGTGAGGTGGAAGGCGAAGCGGGCGCGGTAGGCGCGCCCGGTGGACCGGGCGGTCTGGCGGATCTCGCCGAGCACGACGGCGTCCGGGCCGTCCACGAGGATCCGCTCGATCTGGGTGGCCGCGGCCTCGGCGACGTGGTGCTCGGCCAGTTCGCGGTAGTGGGTGGCGGCGTCGGCGCGGGTGGTGCGGTGGCGGATCCAGGGGGTGGCGGCGCTGCCGTGCTCGGCCTCGGGCCAGTCCAGCTTCCAGTCGGCGTGGTCGGCGTACAGCTCCGCGATGCGCTCGGGATCACCCTCGCCGATGCGGCGCAGCAGCTCCTCCACCACGGTGCGGGTGGTGGCCGTCGGTGCGGTCGCGGTCATGGTGGGGGGTCCCTTCGGTTGGTGGGTCGGCCGGCCGGCTGGCCGACCGGTCGATGCGGTGCGGCGTGGGCGGAATTCCCGTGCTGCCGGGGTGTTCTCATCCTGGCGGGCGTGGGCGGATGCGGCGATTACCTCGGAGGTAACGGGCGCCGGGCGCGAGCCGGACGGGCGGTGGCCCGCAGGCGGTGACCCGCGGACCGACTACGCCTACCACCTCACCCGCCGCCCGCGCGGACTGCCGCTGTGGTCCTCGCTGGCCGTCCACGGCACCGACGCCTACCGCGACGCCATCGCCCGGGGCGCCGGGATCGCCCGCTGGACCGCCGACCGGGTACGGGCGACCGACGGCCTGGAGCTGCTGCGCGAGCCGGAGCTGACCGTGGTTCTGGTGCGCCGCACCGGGTGGCGGGCGGGACCTCAGGTCACCGAGAAGCCGCCGTCGACGAAGACCGTCTGGCCGGTCACGTAGGCCGCACCGGGGCCGGCCAGGAACACCGCGGCGCCCGCGAAGTCGACCAGCTCGCCGTTGCGACCGGCCATCGTCCGGCGCGCCATCGCCTCGGTGCGCACCGGATCGGCGAAGACCGCCGCGTTGAGCGGGGTGCGTACGAAGCCCGGGGCGAGGGCGTTGACGCTCACGCCGTGCCGGGACCACGCCTCGGCCTGGGAGCGGGTCAGCGCCGCCAGCCCCGCCTTGGACACCCCGTAGGCGCCGCTGTTGCCGAACGCCCGGATCGACTGCTGGGAGGCGATGTGGAGGATCCGCCCCCAGCCCCGCTCCGCCATACCGGGCCCGAAGCGCTGACCCAAGAGGAACGGGGCGTCCAAGTTGACCGCCATCGTGCGGTCCCACTCCTCGGTGCTCAACTCGTCCATGGGCGGCCGGGGGTTGACCCCGGCGGCGTTGACGAGGATGTCCGGCTCGCCGAACCGGTGCGCCACCTCGTCGGCGCCCGCCCGGACCGCCGCCCGGTCACCCAGGTCGGCGGCGACCCAGTCCGCCGTGCAGCCCGCCGCCCGCAGCTCCTCGGCGGCGGCCCGCAAGGGGTCCGGGCGGCGCGCCATCAGGACGACGGTGGCCCCGGCACGGCCCAGCGCCTCGGCGATGGCCCGCCCGATCCCGGAACTGCCCCCGGTCACCAGGGCCCGGCGGCCGGCGAGCGAGAACAGTGCGTCGAGGTACGGGGTGGGCACGGGGCCGGCCTCCTGGTCGGAAGGAACGCCGCGCGTCGGTGTGGTGCGGCACGGCGTCGGGCCCCTCGACGATCACATACCGCCCCGTGCCGCGCCACCCCTTCCGGACGGGGACGGCCCAGGGCCCGCGGTTCCCCGTGCCCCGTGCTGCGTACCGCGGTGCCCCGTGGCTCGTTCCGTGGTGCCCCGTGCCCCGTCCGTTCAGCCGACCAGGTCCAGGACCGGGCGCAGGCCGCCGGGGCGGCGGTGGACGGGGAGGTGATCGACCGGGAAGTAGGCGCAGCCGACGGCGGTGGCGCCGCCGTCGGCGGTGCGGTCGTCGCCGACCATCAGGACCCGCGGCGGTGCCACCCCCAACTCCCGGCAGGCGAGCGCGAAGAGCCGCGGATCGGGCTTCTGTAGAGCGTGCTCGTAGGAGAGGACGCAGGCGCTGAGGTGGTGGTCGAGGCCGTGGGCGCGCAGGACCGGGCGAAGGTCCCAGCCGATGTTGCTGAGCACGCCGGTGCGGATGCCGCGGTGGTGGAGCGCGGTCAGCACCTCGGCGGCGTCGGGGTAGGGCAGCCAGGCGTCCGGGGTCCGGTGGCGCTCGTAGAGGACGTCGTAGAGCGACCGGGCGGCGCCCGGCGGGTCGTACAACTCGGGGTAGGGGAGCGGGACTTGGCGGGCGAGGCCGGTGTAGAGGGCGCGGTGGTTGTGGGCGTCGCGGTCCCGGAGGTCCCAGAGGGCGGTCAGCGCGTCGGGGATCGTGGCCGGTGTGGCGCCGCCGGGGAGGGCGCCGGCCTGCTCCAGGGCGGCGGCCAGTCGGGCGATCTCGGCCTCGGTGAGCGGGCAGGGCGCGGTGCCGGGTGCGGCGTGGAAGGCGGCGAGGGACGCGCGGAGCCAGGATGCGGTCGGCTCGATGCGCAGCAGCGTCCCGGAGAAGTCGAACAGCACGCCGTCGATCCCGCCGCCGGCCGTACCGCCGGGTGCGCCGTTGGTGGTTGTCATGGTGACCATGGTGGCGGCTCTTCGGCGGCCGGTCAGGTGAGCGCGCTGAGTCCGGGCCCGAACGCGACCAGGAGCGGGACGGCGGGGAGCAGTAGGGCGTACGCGGTCATCCGCAGGCGGCGGCCGGGGGTGAAGCGGGCGGCCGGGGCCAGCAGCCGGTCGACCCGCTGGGGGACCTGGGCGAGCTGGGGCGGACAGGGCCCGAACACCCCGCGGTCCTCGTTGAGTTCGACCAGTGCCAGGGCGATGGTCAGGCGGCCGAAGCGGCGCGAGGCGACGTCGTCGGCGGCCATCTCGACCAGGCGGTGCACCTGGTCCCGGAACGCGGCGAAGACCGGGATCGTCGGGAAGCCGCCGGCCAGCGCCGATGCGCAGTGCAGCAGGACGTCGTGCCGGGCCCGGAGGTGGCCCTGCTCATGGGCGATCAGCGCATCGACCTGACGACCCTTCAGGCGCTGCAACGCGGCCGTGGTGATGACGAGTTGAGGCGAGGGGTGGTGCAGCCAGAAGGCTCCCGGCCGGTCGCCCTCCAGGACCACCAGGCGGCCGCCGCGCGGGTCCTCGCCGGGCAGCAGCGGTGAGCGGCGCCGCAGTTCGGTCCGCCGCCGCCGGCGGCGGGCCCGCGCCGCCCGCACCTCGCGGGTCAGCGCCACCGCCGTCCACGCGCCGCCGCCGGCCAGCAGCAGCGCCAGCACACCGGCCCACGGCCCGTACGTATTGAGCGCGTACGCCTCGACGACCACCCGCGGGGCGAAGCCGAAAACCGGGCTGCGGACCGCGTCCCAGGCGGCGGCCGCGCTCAGTGACATGACCAGCGCACAGCACAGCAGGACGCCGGCCACCACGCACTGCCACACCCACAGGGCCAGGACCGGCTCGCGGTCGGGCCAGTCCGAACGGGCCATCAGGCGCGGCGCCATCGCCGCGGCCAGCACGCCGAGGATCATCAGCGTGAGGGGGACCATCATGGCGTCAGCCTATGAGCGGCCCACTACCAGTTGGTACGGTCCCGCGGCGGAAGTGACGTACACCACGCCCCGGGGAGGTGTGGTGCGCGGGGCGGGGGCGGCCCGTGACGGACGCCGGACCTCAGAGCGCCAGCAGCATGGCGAGCATGCCCAGCCCCATGGCCACCTGACAGGCCCGCAGGACCGTGGGCGGGCCGGCGCACGCGGCGCGGGACCCGTCGGCCGCGGTGCCCGCCGGGGCCAGTCGGATCCCGGCGGCGAGCACGTAGACCGTGTAGTAGGCGAGCAGCAGGCCGGTCAGCAGCGGGACGCCGGCCGGGGCGGTGTGTGGCCCCCCGGTCATTTCCGTCATGCCGCCCATGCCGGTCATGCCGGCCGCCGGGTGCCCGCCCCCCGGCATGCCGTGCGCCTCGGACATCCCCGGCATGTCGACCATGGCGAGCGCCATGTAGACCATCGCCAGCGCGCCCACCGCGTGGTGCAGATGGCGCCGCACCAGCCCCCACAGCGCGACCGCGCCGAACACCGCGGTGAACGCCCAGGGCGCCCACGCGGGCGGCGCCACCGCGGACGCCGGCACCGCCATCACCGCCATGCCCAGCGCCATCAGGGCCTCGCCGCGGGCCGTCACCTGTTGCGCCGGGGGGCCGGTGCGGGCGCGGGGCAGGCAGTAGCCGCCGGTGGCGGCGCACAGCAGTACCAGTAGCCAGCCGACCAGCGGCGGTGTGTGCACGGGGACACCTCCCGGACCGGGGGGACGGTGAGCATCGGCAGGATGCCCGGCCACGGCGTGGCACACGGGAGCGCACGGACGCAATCCGGGAGCGCAGAGCGCGGGCGGCGGGAGAGCCGGACTCAAGCGGGAATCGAGAGCCCGCTGGCACAGTGGGGTACCCGAATCGCAGAGGGAGGCTGCCCGATGCCTGGCTTCGCCCACGATCGGCACGGGGCGCTGACGGTGGTCAACCGCTTCTCCGTCAAAGGGAACACGGACCGCTTCGAACGCTGCTTCCGCGGCCATGCGGAGTTCCTCGGCGCCCGCGCGGGCTTCGTCGCCTCGACGCTCGTCCGGCACACCGGCAACCCGCGCAGCTACGTACACCTCAACTCCTGGGCGGACGACGACGCCTTCGTCAAGGTGACCCGGAACGAGGAGTTCCTGGACCAGGTGCGGCGGCTGGGCGCCCTGGTGGAGACCCGGGGCGACAAGATGGCCGCGGTGTTGCGGCGCGGCGTCGGTCGGACGGCGGGCGGGGCGGGCCGCGGTGTGGTGGTGCTCGTCGACTACGAGGTGGACGACCCGGAGGAGTTCGAGCAGCGGTTGGCGGTCCGGGCGGACGCGCTGACCGGCGTCGAGGGGATCCGCGCCGTGGAGCTGCTGCGCTCCACCGTCTCGCCGGAGCGGTACCTGGAGGCGATCTGGTGGACCGATCGGGAGGTGGCGCGAACCGCGATGGACGGCGCCACCTACCTCGCCCACGAGCCGTGGCTGCCGGGGCTGGCGGGGGTCCGTACCACCGAGACGCGGCTGGTCTCCACCGTGTTGGCGCCGGGGTCCCGGGAATCCGGGGGCGGGGCCGGCTGAGCCGCCGGCCGGTCGGCCGCGCGGTTCAGGGGATCCAGCCGGCGTCCTCGGCGATCCGCATCGCGTCGATCCGGTTGCGGGCGTTGAGCTTGCTGACGATGGCCGTCAGATAGTTGCGGACCGTGCCCTTCGAGAGGTAGAGCAGGCCCGCGATCTCGGCGGCGTCGGCGCCCTGGGCGGCCAGCCGCAGTACCTCCAGCTCGCGCGGCGAGAGCGGACTCTCCTGGGAGTCCCAGGCGGTCAGGGCGAGTTGCGGGTCGATCACCCGACGGCCGGCGGCGACGCCGCGGACCGCCTCGGCGAGCTGGTCGGGCGGGGCGTCCTTGAGGAGGAAGCCGGAGACCCGGGCGGTCAGCGCCCGGCGCAGGGTGCCGGGTCGGCCGAGGCTGGTGAGGATCAGGGTGTGGCAGCCGGGCAGTTCCTCGTGGAGCTGGGCGGCGGCGGTGAGGCCGCTGATACCGGGCAGGTCGATATCGATGATGGCGACGTCGGGCCGGTGTTCCAGCGCGGCGGGGAGGATGGCGTCCCCGCGGTCGACGGCGGCCACGACCGAGAGGTCAGGCTCCAGTTCGAGCAGAGCCACGAGGGCGCCGCGGATCATGTGAACGTCTTCCGCGAGCAGAACCTTGAGTTCTAACATCGCTGCGATTCCCCCTGTCCGTCCTGGTGTCCGGATTCCGCTCCGGACCGATCTCCGGGCTGCTGTCCGTGGTGCTGTCCCTGGTGCTGTCCGTGGTGCTGTTCATTGTGGGGGGAAGTCTCCTTTCCTGGGTGCGCGGCATCCGGCCGTCGCAGCGGCGTCTGCGGGGCCGTGGCGACCAGCCGGAAGCGGCCGTCGTCTTCCGGGCCGGCGGCCAGGCGGCCGCCGATCTCGGTGAGTCGGGTGGACAGATTGCCCAGTCCGCTGCCGTCGTTGAGCTCCTCGCGGGAGGAAAAGCGTTCCGGGACACCGTCGTTGACCAGCGTCAACCGGACCGTTCCGGCCGCGTCCTGCGCGTCCCCCTCGGTCCCGTCGTCCGCCACGTAGGCCACCGTGATCCAGCAGTGCTGGACCTTGCTGTGCCGGAGGATGTTGGTGATGCCCTCGCGCAGGGCGGTGGCCAGGACCGTTCCGACGACCGGGTGCAGCCGGCCGCCGCCGACCGAGACCTCCGCCTCGATGCCCGCCGCGGCCAACATCGACTCCGCGGAGGCCACTTCGGCCTCCAGGGACATCTCGCGGTAGCCGCTGGCGACGACGCGGACGTCCGACAGCGCCTGGCGGGAGATCTCCAGGATCGAGGTGATCTCCTCGCGGGCCTGGGTGGGGCGGACCAGCACCAGGCGGTGGGTCAGTTCGCTCTTGAGCGTGATCGCGGAGAGGCTGTAGCCGAGGAGGTCGTGCAGATCGCGGGCGAAGCGCAGCCGCTCGTTGGCGACGGCCAGGTGCGCGAGTTCGCTGCGGGCCGCGTGCACTTCCTGGACGAGGTCGGTGAGCCGGGTCAGCCCGAAGATGACCAGGCCCGTCAGCACGCTGGCGATGGTGAAGTAGCAGACGTCCAGGACGGACAGGCCCAGGGAGAGCGAGTAGGTCAGCATGCTGACGCAGACCAGGGCGTACAGCGACCAGCCCAGCAGCCCCGGCAGCATGAGCAGAATCGATCCTGCCAACGGCCCTGCCATGCTGCCCCAGTTGATCCCGAACCAGAAGAACGGGAGGTAGGTGAGCAGCGCCTGGAGACCCAGGGTGAGCGCCTTGCGGCGGGGCGGCCAGTGGCGGGTGGCCGGTGCGGAGTGCACGAACTGAACGGTGAAGACGGCGGCGACCGAGGCGAGGCAGGCCAACGTCTCCTCGGGCCGGGGGTGGCCGCGCAGCACGTTCAGCAGGGTCACCGCGCCGTAGCCGACCAGCACGGTGACGGTGACGGCCCGGGCCAGGCGGGGTGGCGGGATGTGCCGCTCGGGCAGCCGCTGGCCCGGCCGGCCGGGCGTCGCACCGGCCGGTGGTACCCCGTCCTGGTCCCGGTCCTCGTCTCCGGCGAAGGGTGTGGGCATGCGTAAATGGGCCACCCTCGGATCCCCCTTCACGGCCTGCGGCGGAGTGGTTGCCCGAATCTATCTCGTGAAGGCGCGCGAGAGGGATGCCAGTTCGTCAGGTATGTGTGCGGAGTGCCCCTTCTCGGCGACGCCGGGCGCCGATCGCAGGGGTGGACAGCCGGGTGACGCCGTCCACATGAACAGCAGGCCCTAGATGAACATCGGGATCGGGTTCAACTGTGCGTAGGCGGTGGGTCGGTCGGTCCGGCCCAGCGCCGCCGGGACGTCGAAGAGCCGGCCCGGGGCGAACCGGGCCCAGAAGTGCCGCAGGCCGGGCACCAGCACCTTCGCGACCGGGAGGCCGATGTCGGGCCGGGTCTGGTCGAGGACCAGCAACTCCATGCCGTGGGCGCGGACCAGGTCCTCGATCGCGTCGAGGTCGTCGCGCAGGTCCGGGCGCGGGGTGTAGCCGTACCCGCCGGGGGTGCGCGGGGTCTGCGCCGGATCCGGCAGCAGATGGGGCTGGTTGGCGGTGGTGGCACCGGACCACCAGGCGCGCAGCTCGCGTTCGGCCGCCGACGGGGCGCTGCCCGGCGCGGGGGCGTCTACGACCGTGGGCAGCAGCTGGCCCATCTCGGTCAGTGCCCGGCGCAGCGCCAGCCGCGGGTCGAAGTGCGCACCGAAACCGAACGCGATCTCCTCGGCCGGGCCGTCGGTGCGCCGGGACAGCGCGGCCATGACGGGGATGCCGAGGTCGGCGGTGAGGTCCAGGACCCAGACGCGGCGGTGCAGCCGGCCGTAGACCTCGGCCAGTGCGCTGATCCACGGCTCGTCGAACGCGCCGAGGTCGACCGCCGGTTGACGGGTGCGGTTGTACCACCACAGGGCCACCGCATCGCGTTCGACCAGCTCCAGGAAACCCTGGACGACCGCGTCCTCCAGGCTGGCGCCCGCCGCGTTGCCGTTGGAGTCGGCCCAGGGCAGCTCGGGCGGCGCCTCGGCGCAGTGCGGGGAGTAGTAGAGCATCGAGGTCGGCAGCAGGCGGTGGGTGCGCCCGGTGACCGACCAGACCGGCGTCCACTCCGTGGGACGGTCCGGATCGAAGGGCGGGCAGACCTGCTGGAAGGCGGAGTGCCGGGCGTTCCACCGCGCACGGTCCCGGAACTGGCGGGCGTCGAAGAGCTGGCAGTCGTTGGGGTGCAGCGCGGCCGGGCCGAGGCCGGTCAGGGTGTCGCGGACGGCCGGCTCATCGCCCTGGCGGGTGCCGCTGTACCGCTCGACCGCCTCGCACAACGCGCTCACCTCGGCCTCGACGCGGGTCACGCCCTTGCCGCCGCTCCGGCTGCGCAGGCAGCTGCGGACCCCGGCGAGGCTGCGGCCGGTGAGCGCCAGATTGTGGCCGGACACATAGCAGTTGATGCCGTCGGGGGCGCGCTCGTCGGGCCGGTTCTCGGCGACGATCCCGGTCACCGGGCCGATCAGGTGGCGGTGGCGGTCGAGCACCTCCTCGGGGCGCAGCGCGCGGTGGTTGCCGCCGCCGTCCACCTTGGGGCGGGAGGCGAGGGTGAGCGGGCGCCGCAGCCGCGCGCCGAGCAGCCCCGGGTCGCCGCAGTCGGGGCACTGCGGGCGGCGGGTGACCGGATGGTGCTCGGTGTGCAGGGTCAGGGTGTCCAGCGCGCACACCGCGTGTTGGCCGTCGGTCCGCACCCCGGCCAGCCATTTCGCGGCCTCCAGCGCGGCGGTGTGCAGCGCCATCGCCCGGCCCGCCGCCAGCGACGCCTCGGGGACGGCGACCGGTCCCGCGCAGCCGAGCGCCCGTTGGACGGGGACCTCGGCGGCGCGATGGCCGCGCAGCCGGTGCGCCAGACACGACCAGCACGGGCCGTCGGGGGCGCCGAAGACCGGGCCCACCCACGGGTTCGGGCCGCACGGTTTGGCCAGCAACCAGGGGCGGCCGGCCAGCCGGTGGGCGGCGTCGATACCGCGCAGGCCCGGGTGCAGGTAGTCGTCGCACAGCACGAGGGAGAGGCCGGCGGTCCGTTCGGCTCCGGGGGCGACGAGGGTCAGCCCGGAGGCCAGGCAGGCGGCGCGGGCCGCGCCGAGGTCGGCCCGGCCCAGGGCCAGCAGGGCGACGGGGGTGCCGGCCACCCCGCGGCCCGCGGCGTCGCCGTGCAGGCCCAGCAGGTCCCAGTACGCCAACGCCGCCGCGTCGCAGGTCTCTTCGGCGGCCGGGTCGCGGTAGCCGACCAGGCCCGACCGGGCGAGCCGGCCGATGACCCGGCCGGCCTCCAGCGCCGGCATCGCGGCGGACGCCTCGCGCAGCAGGTCGGGCAGGGTGCGGGTGCCGTCGAGCAGCCGGGCCAACTCGGCCATGTGCGGGCTGCGCAGCGCCGTCACGCCCTGCTCGGAGCGGAGGTAGACGGCCTCGCCGGCGACGATGTCGGTCCGCAGGTGGCGTTTGAAGCCGACCCGGGGCCCGTCGGCGGCCGTCAACACGCGACCGGCCGGGCGGCGGCGAACGCGACGACGAGCGGGGTGGAGATCGGGGTGGCGAGCGGGGCGGCGTCCCCGCGGTCCCCGGCGTACTCGGCGTACTCGGCGTCCCCGGGGTACGCGGCGTACTCGGTGGGTTCGGTGAAGTTGCCCGTGATGCAGACGTTGCTGGCGGTCAGGGCGCCGGCCGGGTCCGGCCGGTCCAGGTCCTCGATCACCAGGCCCGCGCAGAGCGCCGGCAGCTCCGCCGGGGAGTGCTCCGCCAGGCCGAACTCGGCCAGTACCGCCACCGGGTCGGCGCCGAACCGCGCGCCCAGCTCCGCTTCCAGTCCGCTGCGCGCGGCCAGTACCGCGAAGCGCCAGTCCTGCGAGGTGTAGCCGGCCGTAGAGCTCATCGGTGGTTCCCCCTGTGTCGAATGAGACGGATGCGCCGGACGCGCCACGTGAGCCGGGCGTGCCGGACGTACGGTGGCTGTGCGGTGGCTGTGCGGTGGTGCCGTTGCAGGTCGTGCGCGAGCCGTGGGGCGGTGGCCACGGGGCCGTTCCGGGAATGCGGTGTGCGGCCGTCGCCGTGGAGCCGTTGGGGAAGGATTCTGCGGAGGCCCCCCGGGTGCGGACAGTGCCGGGCTCACCTCTCCGGCATGAAAAATTCACGCCCGCCCTCGTGTGCCGCTCACTGGGCCCGCGACCTCCGGTAATGCGACTCTCCGGACATGCTCCGCTAAGCCCCGCGCTGCCGGGGACGACGAAGGGGGAGAGCTGGAAGTGGACATCTCATTGCTGGGGCCGCTCGCGGCCCACGAACGCGGCGCCTGCGTGGTCCCGACCGCGGGCAAGCCGCGCCAGGTGCTCGCGCTGCTGGCGCTGAACGCCGACCGCATGGTGACCGTGTCGACGCTGATGGAGGAGATCTGGGGCCAGGCCGTACCGCGCAGCGCGGCCACCACCCTCCAGACCTACATCCTCCAGCTCCGCCGGCTGATCAGCGCCGCGCTGGTCGGCGATCCGTCCCGGGAGGCCAAGGACGTGCTGGTCACCCAGCACGGCGGCTACCTGCTGCGGGTCCGGCCCGGCACGGTCGACACCCAGGAGTTCGGCCGGCTCGCCGGCCACGGCCGGGCCGCCTTCGAGGCCGGCGACCACGCCGACGCCGCCGAGGTGCTGCGCCGCGCCCTCGACCTGTGGCGCGGGCCCGCACTGGTCGACGTCCGCGCCGGCAGCGTCCTCGAACTGGAGGTGCTGCGGATGGACGAGGACCGGCTGGCCGTCCAGGAACTGTGCATCGAGGCCAACCTGATGCTCGGCCGGCACGCCGAACTCGTCCCGGAACTCCGCGTCCTGATGGTCCGTCACCCGATGCATGAGAGCTTCTGCGCCCAGCTGATGATCGCGCACTACCGCTCCGGCAGCGCCTGGCGCGCCCTGGAGGCGTACCAGCGGCTGCGCGCCGGACTGGTGGAGGAACTGGGACTGGAGCCCTCGGCCCGGCTCCAGCGGCTGCAACGCGCCGTCCTCGCCGGGGACCCGGGGCTGGAGGCGCTTCCGGCGGGACTCAAGTCACCCTCGACGCGCGGTTTCTAGCGTGGTCGCGGACCTGAAGCCTGCGACCGGAGAGCCGTCATGCGGATACTCGTCTGCTGCACCCACGCTGTCAGCCATGTCTTCCCGACCGTGAGTCTGGCCTGGGCCCTGCGGGCCGCCGGCCACGAAGTGGCGTACGCGGCCGCGCAGGACGGCCTGGTCGCCCGTTCGGCCGGCTTCCCGGTCATCGACGTCCTGCCGCACCTGACGATGGCCGAGCTGTTCGGCAAGTTCGCGCAGGAACGCCCGGATCTGATGCGGGAGATCGAGCAGGGCATCCCCGACCTCAAGGGCGCGGTGCCCGGATTCGCCTACCTCTGCTCGCAGTTGACTGACGGCACGGTTGCCGCCGCGGAGGCGTTCCGACCCGATCTGATCCTGCACTCGGAGATGAACGGCGCCGCCCTGATCGCCGCCGCCAAGCTCGGCGTCCCCGCCGTCGAGCAGGGCTTCGGCTTCGCCGACGCCACCGGCATCCCGGAACTGCTCGCCGAGCACATGACCGACGCCGCGGGCCGGCACGGCGTCACCGGGCTCCCCGAGCGCCGCGCCACGATCGAGGTGACCCCGCCCAGCATGGCGGCCGGCAGCGGCGGCTGGGCGATGCGCTGCGTGCCCTACAACGGCGGCGGAGTGCTGCCGGAGTGGCTCACCCAGCGGCCCGAACGCCCCCGGATCGGCGTCACGTTCGGCACCGTGTCGTCCCTGACGAACGGGCTCGGCCCGCTCCAGCAGGTGATCGAGGCCGCGCCGGAGTTCGACGCGGAGTTCGTCTGCGCGCTCACCGAGGCCGAGATCGAGGGCCTGGGCACCCTGCCGGACAACGTCCGCACCGCGAGCTGGCTGCCGCTCAACGCCCTGCTCGACACCTGCACCGCCGCCCTCCACCACGGCGGCGCCGCCAGCACCCTGACCGCGCTGCACACCGGACTCCCGCAGGTCGCCCTGCCCGGCGGCGGCTACCGCAGCATCTACGCGAACGCCATGGCCCGCCGCGGCGTCGGCCTGGTCTCGCCGGCGAGCGGCCTGGACACCGCGCTGATCGGGCGGCTCCTCACGGACCGGTCGCTGTACGAGGCGGCCGGCGAGGTGCGTGCCGAGATCGCCGCCATGCCCAGCCCCGCCGAACTCGTCCCGCGCCTGGCCGACCTGGCCGGTGCCTGACCCGGGCCGGCACCCGCACCCGCACCCGCCGACACCGGACCGTCCGCCGCACCACCCACCGGACGGTCCACCCGACCACCGGGCCGTCCACCCGACCACCGGACGGTCCACCCGACCGCCGGACCACCCGCCGGACCGTCACGGACAGAAAGAGGGGACATCGTGGCCGATCAGCGCCACCCCAAGCGGTGGTGGATTCTCGCCGTCATCTGCATCTCCGTACTCACCGCGGTACTCGACAACACCGTGCTCAACGTCGCCATCCCGTCGATGTCGTCGGAGCTCGGCGCCACCACCACCCAGCTCCAGTGGATCCTCAACGCCTACTCGCTCGTCCAGGCCGGGCTGCTGGTAGCGGCCGGCGGCCTCGGTGACCGCTACGGCCGCAAGCGGGCACTGGCCGGCGGCCTCGCCCTGTTCGGCGCCGGTTCGCTGGGCGCGGCGCTGTCCGGCACCGCGGCGCAGCTGATCGCCTCCCGCGCGGCGATGGGCGTCGGCGCGGCCTTCCTGATGGCCAGCTCGCTGGCCGTCCTGGTCCGGGTCTTCGACGACGCCGAGCGGCCCAAGGCGTTCGGCGCCTGGGCGGCCACCGCCGCACTGGGCATCGCCATCGGCCCGCTGGTCGGCGGCTTCCTGCTGACCAACTTCTGGTGGGGCTCGGTCTTCCTGGTCAACGTGCCGATCGCGCTGCTGGGGGCGATCGCGGTGCTGGTGCTGGTGCCCGAGACCCGCGATCCGGAGGGCGAGCGGCCCGACCTGCTCGGCGGCCTGCTGTCGATCGTGGCGACCGTCGGCCTGCTCTACGCGGTGACCGCCATCCCCGAGTACGGCTGGGCCTCCGCGCAGGTCCTGCTGTCCGCGCTGGTCGGCGCGGTGGCCGCGGTCGGCTTCGTCGTCTGGTCGCGGAAGGCGGCCTACCCGATGCTCGACGTGTCGCTCTTCCGCGACCCGCGGTTCAGCGGCGCGGTGGCCGGCGGGGTGCTGGCCGCGCTCGGCATGGGCGGCGCGCTCTTCCTGCTCACCCAGCACCTCCAACTGGTGCTGGGCTACAGCGCGCTGGAGGCCGGACTGCGGGTCGCACCGATGGCCGTTTCGGTGTTCGTGTGCAGCAGCATGGTCAGCCCCAAGGTGGTCGCCGGGCTCGGCGCACCGCGCACCGCGGCGACCGGCCTCGCGGTCTCGGGCGTCGGGCTCGCGGTCCTCGCCTGGGTCGCCGCGGACGGTATCGGCTACGGCGGGATGCTGCTGGCCCTCGTCCTGATCGGCGCCGGCCTCGGCATCGCCATCCCGGTCACCGCCAACGCGTTGATGAGCGCCATCCCGCCGGAGCGGGCCGGCACCGGCTCGGGCGTCAACAGCGCCCTCCAGGAGCTCGGCACCGGCCTCGGCGTCGCGGTGCTCGGCGCGATCCTGATGGGCCGCTTCGGGTCCCTCGTGCCGTCCTCGGTGTCCGCGGCGGCGGACCGCTCACTGCCGGCGGCGCTGGACGCCGCACACCGCCAGGACGCCGGCGTCCTGGCGAAGGTGCAGCACGCCTTCACCTCCGGGATGTCGCTGAGCCTGCTGGTCGCCTCCGTCGCGCTGCTGGTCGGCGGGGTGCTGGCCGGGGTACTGATCGGCCGGCAACGTAAGCCGGCCGCGGCGCCCGGTGCGGCCGAAGTGCCCGGTACCGCCACCCTGGGCGGCCCGGCCCAGGACGCTCCCGCCTCGGCGGTCTGAGGAGGCCGACATGCTGACGACAGGCGGCCGGCTCGCGGAGCGGCCACCGGCAACGGCGCGCGCCGGCCGGGCCAAGCGCACCGTCACGGACCTGGCCGTATTCGGCGGGCCGGCCGCCTTCCGGGAGGAGCTGAGCGTCGGCCGCCCCACCATCGGCGACCGCGCCCGGCTCCTCGCCCGGATCGGCGAGGCACTGGACCGGCGGTGGCTCAGCAACGACGGACCGCTGGTCCGGGAGTTCGAACGACGGGTCGCCGAGGTCGCCGGCGTCCGGCACGCCGTGGCCACCAACAACGCCACCATCGGACTCCAACTCATCATCCGGGCCGCCGAGTTGACGGGCGAGGTGATCGTGCCCGCGATGACCTTCGCGGCCACCGCGCACGCGGTCCGCTGGCTCGGCCTCGACCCGGTCTTCTGCGACGTGGACCCGGCCACCGGCAACCTCGCCCCGGCCGCCGTCGAAGCCGTCCTCACCCCGCGCACCACCGGCATCATCGGCGTGCACCTGTGGGGACGGCCCTGTCCGGTGCGGGAACTGGAGGCGCTCGCCGCGGCCCGCGGACTGACCCTGCTGTTCGACTCGGCGCACGCCATCGGCGTCACCAGCGCCGGCCGGCCGGTCGGCGGCTTCGGCAGCGCCGAGGTCTTCAGCTTCCACGCCACCAAGGTCGTCAACGCCTTCGAGGGCGGCGCGGTCCTCACCGACGACGACGCCCTGGCCGAACGGGTCCGCAGCCTGCGCAACTTCGGCTTCGACGACGCCCGCGAGGTCCAGTGGGCGGGCACCAACGGCAAGATGGCCGAGAGCTCCGCCGCGATGGGCCTGACCTCCCTGGAGGCGATGCCCCGCACCGTGGCCCACAACCGGATGCTGCACCACGCCTACCGGGCCGGCCTGGTCGGCGTCCCCGCGCTACGGCTGGCCGGCTTCGACGAGCGGGAGACCAACAACTACCAGTACGCGATCGTCGAGGCCGATCCGGCGGCCTGCGGCCTGGGCCCGGACGACCTGCTGGAGGTGCTGCGCGCCGAAGGCGTCAGCGGCCGCCGCTACTTCGCCCCCGGCTGCCACCAGATGCGCCCCTACCGCACGCCCGGCGCCGCGGTGCCGGTCCTCCCGCACACCGAGGCCCTGGCGGCGAAGGTCCTCGCCCTCCCCACGGGGACCCAACTCGGCCCGGACGACGCCCGGGTGATCTGCGACATCCTGCGCGTCGCGGTGGACCACGGGCCGCTGACCGCCTACCGGGTCCGCGAGCGGCGCGCGGCCGCCACCCCGGCGCACGCCCCCGACGGACACCCCCGATGAGTGAGGAACCGGACATGGCACTGGACTCGACCCGTGTGGCCGCGACGGAACTGGAGGCGGCCGTCGGGGCGCGGCTGCCCGAGGGGGAACGAGCCGCCGCCGGCCGGCTGACCGCGCTCGCCCAGCTCTACATCGACGACCCCTTCACCCACCTGGAGACCGCCCGCGCCCACCTCGGCCTGGACCGCGCGGAGTTCGCCCGACACCTGGAACTCTTCGACGCCGTACCGGAGTTGCGCCGGGCCGTCACCCAGGGGCCGACCGGCAAGTACTGGGACAACACCTTCCTGCCGCTGGAGGCGTCCGGCGCGATCGACGCGGTCCTCGCCGGCCGCGCCGCCTTCCCGCACCGGGTCGGCCTCTACCCCGGCCCGACCTGCATGTTCCGGTGCAGCTTCTGCATCCGCGTCACCGGCGCCCGCTACCAGGCCCGGGCCGTGACGCCCGGCAACGAGATGTTCGCCGCGCTGATCGACGAGGCCCCCACCGACGACCCCTACCGCTTCTACCTCTCCGGCGGCCTGGAGCCGCTGACCAACCCCGGCCTGGGCGAACTGATCACCCACGCCGCCGGGCGCGGCTTCAAACTCTCCTGCTACAGCAACTCCTTCGCCCTCACCGAACAGGCCCTCACCCGCCAGCCCGGCCTGTGGGACCTGCACGCCCTGCGCACCTCCCTCTACGGCACGGACGACGCGGAATACCAGGCCACCACCACCAAGAAGGGCGCCTACGAGCGGGTCAAGAACAACATCAAGAACCTGCTCCGGATGCGACGGGACCGCGGCTCGGACCTCCGCGTCGGCTTCAACTACGTCGTCCTGCCCGGCCAGGTCGCCCGCCTGCGCCGACTGATCGACCTGTTCGCCGAGATCAACGAGGCCGCCCCGGACCGCCCGGTCGACTTCCTCACCCTCCGCGAGGACTACAGCGGCGAGCCCGACGGACGGATCGGCCCCGCCGAGCGCGCCGAACTCCAGGACACCCTGCTCGCCTTCGAGGAGTACGCCCGCCGCCGCACCCCGACCCTCAACATCGACTACGGCTACGCCCTCAACAGCCTCCGCCAGGGCCAGGAGACCAAGCTGCTGCGGATCACCCCGCAGACCATGCGACCGGCCGCCCACCCACAGGTCGCCGTCCAGGTGGACGTCCTCGGCGACGTCTACCTCTACCGGGAGGCCGGCTTCCCCGGACTCCCCGGGGCGGACCGCTACATCGCCGGCCGGGTCAGCCCGCAGACCGGGCTGCGCGAGGTGATCGGCAAGTACCTCGCCGAGGACCCGCACATCGTCCCCGCCCAGGGCGACGAATTCTTCCTGGACGGCTTCGACCAGGCGGTGACCGCCCGGCTCGGCCAACTGGAGGCCGACACCGCCGCCGGCTGGGCCGCCCACCGCGGACTGCTGCACCACACCGGCCCCATGGCCTCGGCCGAGGAACGCCGCTGACCCCACCGACGACCACGGCACAGACGAGGAGAAACGCAGTGAGCCTGACCGCGACCGGGAACTTCCGCGGCGAGACCTGGGAGGAGACCCCGTACGACGAGGCCGAGGGGGCACGCCTGACCCGCACCAGCCTGACCAAGAAGTTCTGGGGCGAACTGGACGGCGCCAGTACCGGCGAGATGCTGATGGCCAAGGGGCAGGTGGAGACCTCCGCCGCCTACGTCGGCTTCGAACGCTTCACCGGCCGCGTCCACGACCGCACCGGCACCTTCGTACTGCGGCACAGCGCCCGCGCCACCGCCGCCGGCCGGGAGGCGCAGATCGACATCCTGCCCGACTCCGGCACCGGCGAACTGCGCGGCATCCGGGGGACCGGCCGGGTCCTCGACGCGGCCGACGGCAGCCACCCCTTCGTCCTGACCTACGACTTCGCCGGCGCTGCGCCCGACGGGCCCGACGGGGCGGACGGATGACCTCCGCGCCGGTGGCCTTCGACGCGGCCGCCGAACGGTACGACACCGCGCTCGGCGGGCTGCCGCACGGCCGCCGGATCGCCGACGCGCTGGAGCCGTGGCTGGCCCCCGGCGCGGTCTGCGAACCGGGCATCGGCACCGGCCTGGTGGCGGCCGCGTTCGCCGAACGCGGCCGGACCGTCGCCGGGATCGACCTCGCGGTGCCGATGCTGGCCCGCGCCCGGCAGCGGCTCGGCGACGTGGTCGCGGTCGGTGACGCCCGGGCGCTGCCGCTGGCCGACGCCGCGGTGGACAACGTCGTCCTGGTCAACGTCCTGCACCTGACCGGGGACGTGGGCGGCACCCTCGCCGAGGCGGTGCGGGTGCTGCGTCCCGGCGGGCGGCTGGTCGCGCTGCACGGCCGCCCGGAACCGGAACCCACCGACCTGATGGCCGCGGCGGCCGGGCTCGACGTCCTCCAGCGCCGGCCCGACGGCCCGGCCGAGGTCGCCGCGGCCTTGCGCGCACTGGGCGCCCCGCTCGTCGTCCAGCGCCGGGCGGTCGAGCAGTGGGCCCGGATGTCGCCCCGCGACCTGGCCCGGGCGATCACCGGGCGGCAGTTCTCGTACCTGATGGGACTGGGCGAACCGGAGTGGGAGGAGGTGGTGGAACCGGTACTGACGGCGGTGCGTGCCCTGCCCGGCCAGGACCGGGCGCGCGAGCAGTGCTGGCGCTGTTGCGTGACGGTGGCCGAGAAGTGACCACAGCCGGTCGGTGAAACGGGTCGGCGAAACGGTCCGGTGAAACAGGCCGGCGAAACGGAATACGGAAATACGCGCGAATTACCCGCGGTGAGAGTGTGGGAAGTCCGGGAAACCGCCCGCCGCCGGGTATTCTGCCGGCCTGCCCAATTTCCTTCGCTACCCTCGGGCGCGAAAAATCGGTGCGGCTTGACACGACTTCGTCGCATCGCTGAGTATTCCCCAGGATTCCCGGGTTCCGGGATTCCGGATGGCGGGATTTCGGAATGCCGAAATGTCGGAATGCCGGAATGCCGCGATTGCGGAATGCTTGAATTCCGGTCTGTTCCGGAACGTTGTGACAAGGAGAGCACGAATGAAGTTCGCGATCGTCATGCTGGAGAACACCGAGTCCAGGAAGCTGCTGGACGACGACCACCTCGCCTACCGCAAGCAGATCGAGGGGTGGATGGGGGAGCAGGCGCAGGCCGGTACCCTCGTCGGCGGTGAGGCGTTCGAGACCGCCACCGTGGCTCCGGTGACGGTCCGCCGGTCGGCCGACGGCACCCGCGAGGCCACCGAGGGGCCGTTCGCCGACGGCGACGAGACCCTCGGCGGATTCATCCTCGTCGAGGCGGCCGACCGGGCCGCCGCCGTCGAGATCGCCAAGACCTGGCCGACGCCGGAAACGCTTGAGGTGCGGCCCGTCTGGGCGGCCGAATAGCCACCGCATCGTCTGCGTCCCGCGGACGTGCCGGGTGCCGCGCCACCGCGCGGCCCCGGCTTCGCGGGCCGACCGGAGGAGAAGGACGTAACGATGACCGACAACTCAATTCTGGTGACCGGCGGCGCGGGATTCATCGGATCCCATTACGTCCGCACGCTCCTCGCCGGCCCCGAAACGGCCGACGTCACCCTCACCGTGCTCGACAAGCTCACCTACGCCGGAAATCCGGCCAATCTCCGGCCGGTCGAGGACCACCCCCGGTACCGCTTCGTCCGCGGCGACGTCGCCGACACCGCCCTGGTCGACGAGCTGGTCGCGGCCCACGGCACCGTCGTGCACTTCGCCGCCGAATCGCACGTGGACCGCTCCATCAGCAGCGCCGGCGACTTCGTCCGCACCAACGTGCTCGGCACCCAGGTGCTCCTCGACGCCGCCCTGCGGGCCGGCGGCCGCCGCTTCGTCCACGTCTCCACCGACGAGGTCTACGGCTCGGTGCCGACCGGCTCCTCCCTGGAGACCGACCGGCTCGACCCCAACTCGCCCTATGCGGCCTCCAAGGCGTCCAGCGACCTGCTGGCCCTCGCCTACCACCGCACCCACGGCCTGGACGTGCGGGTCACCCGCTGCTCCAACAACTACGGCCCGTACCAGTTCCCCGAGAAGGTCATCCCGCTGTTCATCACCCGCCTCCTGGACGGCGGCACCGTCCCGCTCTACGGCGACGGCCTCAACGTCCGCGACTGGTTGCACGTCGACGACCACGTCCAGGGCATCGAGGCGGTCCGCACCGCCGGCCGCCCCGGCGAGATCTACAACATCGGCGGCGGTACCGAACTGACCAACAAGGAACTGACCGGACTGCTGCTGGACGCCTGCGGCGCCGGCTGGGAAAGCGTCGAGTACGTCGCCGACCGACAGGGGCACGACCGCCGCTACTCGGTCGACCACACCAAGATCGGCAAGGAGTTGGGCTACGCCCCGCGCCGCGACTTCACCACCGGCCTCGCCGAAACCGTCGCCTGGTACACCGCCCGCCGCGACTGGTGGCAACCGCTGCTGCGGCGCGCCGCACTGCCGTGACCGGCCGCCCCGCCGGCTGGCTGGTCACCGGCGCGGGCGGCATGCTCGGCCGGGAGTGCCTGGCGGTACTACGGGCCGCCGGCCAGGACGTCACCGGCCTGGACCGCACCGCCCTCGACGTCACCGACCCCGGCGGCGTGCACGCCGCCGTCCGGGCCCACCGCCCCGTCGTCGTCCTCAACTGCGCCGCCTGGACGGCCGTCGACGCCGCCGAACGGCACGAGGCCCGGGCCCGGCGCATCAACGGCGACGGCCCCGCCCACCTCGCCGACGCCTGCCACCACCACGGCGCCCGGCTGCTCCACCTCTCCACCGAGTACGTCTTCCCCGGCGACGCCACCACGCCCTACGCCGAGGACGCCCCGACCGCCCCGGTCAACGCCTACGGCCGCTCCAAGCTCGCCGGGGAACGCGCCGTCCTCGAACGGCTCCCCGACACCGGCTACGTCGTCCGCACCACCTGGCTGCACGCCGGCCACGGCCACAACTTCGTCCGCACCATGCGCCGACTCCAGGCCGAACGCGACCACGTCGACGTCGTCGACGACCAGCACGGCCAGCCCACGTGGGCCCGCGACCTGGCCCGGCAACTGCTCCTGCTGGGCCGGGCCGCCCGCACCGGCCGGGCGCCCGCCGGGATCTACCACGCCACCTCGGCCGGCGCCACGACCTGGTACGGACTCGCCCGCGCGGTCTTCGCCCTCACCGGCGCCGACCCCGACCGGGTCCACCCGACCGGCACCGCCCGGCTCGCCCAGCCCGCACCCCGGCCCGCCTACGGAGTCCTCGGCCACGACCGCTGGCGGGCCGCCGGGCTCCCCGCCCCGCCCCACTGGCACGACGCGCTGGCCCGCTCACTGCACGACACCGTCGGCTGAGCCCCGCAGGCCCGCGTACCACTCCCGGCACGCCGCGTACGACGGCAGCAGCCCGGCGCGCGCCGCCGCCGCGAGCGACGGCGCCCCGGCGTCCTTCGCCGACCGCACCGGCGCGATGTCGCGCGGCCAGGCGATGCCCAGCGCCGGATCGCACGGATCCACCCCGAACTCCCGCCGCGGCGCGTACGGCGCCGAGCACAGGTACATCACCGTGCTGTCCTCCTCCAGCGCCATGAACGCATGCCCCAGGCCCTCCGCCAGATACACCGCGCGCCGGTTCCGGTCGTCCAACCGCACCGCCTCCCACCGCCCGAACGTCGGCGACCCGGTGCGCACATCGACCGCGACGTCCAGCACCGCGCCCCGCACACACGTCACGTACTTGGCCTGACCCGGCGGGAGTCGGGCGAAATGGACACCGCGCACCACCCCGCGCCGGGACACCGACACGTTCGCCTGCGCCAGGTGCAGCCCGTGCCCGACCGCACCCCGCAACCCGCCCTCGGTGAACCACTCGTGGAACGTGCCCCGCTCGTCCGGGAACACCCTCGGCTCCCACAGCCACGCACCCTCGATCCCCAGCGGACGCACCCGCATCACCCCATCCCGACGGCAGCCGACCCGCCCAGCGTGCCGGCCGCCGGACGACCGCTGCTCAAGCGGAGGTCGAGCGCCCCCGCCCATCCTCGGAATCGCCCGCACATACGAAGACGGCGAGGGGACCGGCCGTGCCACAGCACCGGAACTTCATCGAGCTCGTGACCGACCGGGCCGCCGAACGGCCCACCCAGGACGCCCTGGTCTTCCTGACCGACGACGGCACCGGACTCACCCCGGAACGCCTCGACTACGCCCAACTCGACCGCGCGGCCCGCGCGGTGGCCTGCTGGCTGCAACGCCACGGCGCCTCCGGCCGCCCGGTCGTCGTCATCCAGAGCCAGGGCCGGCTGTTCGCCGCGGCCTTCCTCGGCTGCCTCTACGCCGGCGCGATGGCGGTCCCCGCACCACTGCCCGGCGGCGCCCGCCACAACGTCGACCGGCTGCTCGGGATCATCAAGGACACCGCCGCACACTGCGTGCTCACCGACAGCGCCGGCGCCCCCGACATCTCCCGGCTGCTCGCCGCGCACGGTCGGGGCAGCCTGCCCTGCCTGGCCACCGACGCCATGGACCCCGAGGACGCCGACCCGGACGCCTGGGCCCACCCCGACGTCTCCGAGGACGACATCGCCTTCCTCCAGTACACCTCCGGGTCCACCAGCGACCCCAAAGGCGTGATGGTCTCCCACCGCAACCTGATGTCCAATCAGCTCGCCATCTCGCGGGCCCTGGGCACCCACCAGGAGACCCGGATGGGCAGCTGGCTCCCCTTCCACCACGACATGGGCCTCATCGGCCACCTGCTGCACCCGCTCTGGCTCGGCGGCACCGGCGTCCTGATGCCCGCCGCGACCTTCGTCCGCCGCCCCGTCCGCTGGCTCCAGGCCGTCACCGACCACGGCATCACCGCCGGCGGCGGCCCCAACTTCGCCTACGACCTGTGCCTGCGCCGGATCCGCGACGAACAACTCGACGGCCTCGACCTCTCCCACTGGGAACGGGCCGTCAACGGCGCCGAACCGGTCCGGGCCGACACCCTGCGCGCCTTCGCCCACCGGTTCGGACCCGTCGGACTCCGCCCCCAGGCGTGCTACCCCTGCTACGGCATGGCCGAGGCCACCCTCATCGTCAGCGGCGCCACCCCCGACGCCGGCGCCGTCACCCGCACCGTGGACGCCGCGGCCCTGGAGGACCACCGCCTCACCGCCCCCGAGGACGACCGCCCCACCCGCGAACTCGTCAGCAGCGGACGGCCCCAGGACATCGAGGTGTGCATCGTCGACCCCGGGACCCGCCGGGAACTGCCCGACGGCCGGGTCGGCGAGATCTGGCTGCGCGGCGGCAGCGTCGCCCACGGCTACTGGAACCGGCCCGACGAGACCCAGGAGGTCTTCCGCTGCGCCCGCGCCGACGGCGAGGGCGGCTACCTCCGCACCGGCGACCTCGGCGCGCTCCACGACGGCGAGCTGTACGTCACCGGACGCCTCAAGGACATGCTGATCGTCTCCGGCCGCAACATCTACCCGCAGGACATCGAACGCACCGTCCAGAAGGTCAGCTCCCTCTTCGGCTGCTGCACCGTCTTCGGCGTCGGCGACGACCGCGACCACGTCGTGGTCGTCCAGGAACTCCGCGACCGCGGCACCTACGGCACCGACATGCCGGCCCTGGCCTCCGCCGTCCGCCACCGCGTCACCACCGAATTCGAGGTCGGCGCCGACTGCGTACTGCTCGTCCCGCAGGGCACCGTGCGCCGCACCACCAGCGGCAAGGTCCAACGCGGCGCGATGCGCGCCCTCTTCCTCGCCGGCGAACTCCAGGCCCTGCACCGGGCCGCCGGCCCCGAACTGGACCGGCTGCTGGGCCCGCTCGCCCGCGACACCGACCGGCCCGCCGGCCAGCCCGGACAGAACTGAAGGGACGCCGCCGATGCCGCGCACCATGAGCCACCTGTGGACCCCGCCCGACGAGGACACCGCGCCCCGCCGCACCCCCGCCGAGCGCCTGGAGAGCTACCTCGGCGACCCCGAGGACCCCGCGGGCATGCTGTCCTACGCCCGCGCCGCCGCCACCGACGCCACCGAGACCTTCCCCGCCGAAGCCTGCGCCCTGCTGGACCTGTGGGGACTCCCCGACCACTACGTCCCGGCCGAACACGGCGGCCGACTCCACAGCTACCAGGAGCTGCTGGGCCTGGTCCGCACCCTCGCCCGGCGCGACCTCACCGTCGCCGTCGCACACGCCAAGACCTTCCTCGGCTCGGTCTGCGTCTGGGTCTCCGGCGACCGGGTGGCCGCCCGCCGGCTGGCCGACCGGGTGCACGCCGGCGACGCGGTCGCCCTCGGCCTGACCGAGCGCTACCACGGCAGCGATCTGATGGCCGGCGAGGTGACCGCCTGGCCGGTGGCCGCCGGCTACCTCCTCAACGGCGAGAAATGGCTGATCAACAACGCCACCCGGGCCCGACTGGTCTGCCTCCTCGCCCGCACCGGACCTGACCCCGGCCCGCGCGCCTTCAGCATCCTGCTCGCCGACAAACGCGACCTGCCCGCCCCCGCCTACCGCGAACTGCCCAAGGTCCCGACCCACGGCATCCGCGGCGCCGACATCAGCGGCATCACCTTCGACGACGCCGTACTGCCCGCCCACAGCCTGGTCGGTGAGACCGGCGCCGGCGCCGAGATCGTCCTCAAGTCCCTCCAGATCTCCCGCACCCTGTGCCCCGCCCTGTCCCTCGGCGCCGCCGACCAGGCCCTCCGCCTCGCCGTCCGCTTCACCCGCGAACGCCGCCTCTACGGCCGCACCCTCGCCGAACTGCCGCTGACCCGCCGCACGTTGGGCGAGCTCTACGCCGACCTGCTGGCCATGGAGGCGCTCAGCACCGTCGCCGCCCGCAGCATCCACCTGCTGCCCCAGGAACTCAGCCTGACCTCCGCCGTCGCCAAATACCTGGTGCCCACCGTCGTCGACGACGTCCTCACCCGGCTCGGCGGCCTCCTCGGTGCCCGCTCCTACCTCACCGCCGAATTCGCCGACGGCCGCTTCCAGAAGACCGAGCGCGACCACCGCATCGTGGCCGTCTTCGACGGCAACACCATGGTCAACCTCTACGGCCTGATCTCCCAGTTCCGCGCCCTGGCCCGGCACCACCCGGCCACCCCCGACCGGCTGCCCGACCCGGACCTCTACGACCCCGACGCCCCCCTGCCGCCGGCCCGCCTGACGGACCTGGCACTGATCTCCCGCCACGGCAGCAGCATCCTCGGCGCCCTGCCCGACCACACCGCGGCGCTGACCGCCGCGGCCGCCGCCGACCCCGCCCTGGCCGGCGCCGCCCGCGCCGCCCACCGGCTCACCGCCCGCGCCGCCGGCCTGCTCACCGCACTCCCCAAGGCCGCCCACACCGTCACCGGCACCCCACCGGAGAGCTTCGAGCGGGCCGCCGCCCTCGCCCTGTGCACGGCCGGCGCCGCCTGCCTCGGCGTCTGGCGCCACGCCCCCCGGATCGGCCGCCACTGGCCCGCCGCCACCTGGCTGGAACCCGCCCTGCGCCGCGTACTGGCCCGGCTGGACGCCACCGGCCCCACCGGCCCCACCACCGGGGACCGGACCGCCTCCCGGGCCGCCGCGGACGACGCGGTCTTCGGCCCGCTCACCGACCGGCTGACCGACCAGTACCTCCGCGGCGAGGTCTTCTCACTGCTGCCGTCGACGACGGCCGAAGGAGCGCCCAGATGAACCTGTCATCGGCCCAGGGCACCCGCCCCCCTTCCGTGTCGGAGGAGAGCGCCGTACGGGCCCGGATCGCCTCACTGGAGAAGCGCTTCGGCAGTCGGACCGACCTGGCCAACCCGCTGCGCGACACCGCGCTGCTGGACGCCGACGAGCGGGCCGAACTCCTGCCCGTCGCCGAGCGGATGCTCGCCGAGTACCGGCTCAACGCCGAGTTCGTGCCCACCGCCCTCGGCGGCCGGTTCGTGCAGGTCGACACCCTCGCCCGGGTGCTGCGCACGGTCTTCCGCCGGGACGGCGCGCTCGGCCTCGGCTACGGCGCCTCCTCCTTCCTCGCCGCGGTCGCCGTCTGGGCCGCCGGCACCCCCCGCCAGCAGCAGTGGACCGCCGACCTGCTGATGGGCGGCGGGCGACTGGCCGTCGCCTACCACGAACTCGCCCACGGCAACGACTTCGTGCGCAACGAGTTCCGCGCCGACCGGCACGAGGACGGCTACCTCCTCAACGGCCGCAAGGAGGTCATCAACAACGCCGAACGGGCCGAGGCCCTGGTGCTGTTCACCCGCACCAGCCCGGAGCCGGGCAGCCGCAGCCACTCCGTGCTGCTGGTCGACAAGGAACTCCTGCCGCCCAACGGACTGGCGTACCTCCCGGCCTACCCCAGCGTCGGGATGCGCGGCTGCCAGCTCGGCGGCCTGGACTTCACCGACTGCCCGGTGCCCGGAGACGCCCTGGTCGGCGGCGAGGGCGACGGCGTCGAACTGGCCCTGCGCTCCTTCCAACTCACCCGCAGCGCGGTGCCCTCCATGCTGCTCGGCGGCGCCGACTCCGCGCTGCGCACCGTCGTCGGCTTCGCCCTGGACCGGCAGTTGCACTCCCGGCCCGTCCTGGACATCCCGCACGCCCGGTCCACCCTGGCCGGCGCCTTCCTCGACCTGCTGATCTGCGACAGCCTCGCGCTGGCCGCCACCCGCGCGGTGCACGTACTGCCCGCCGAGACCAGCGTGCTGGCCGCGGTGGTGAAGTACCTGGTGCCGAAGATGCTGGGGGAGACCACCTACGACCTGTCCACGGTGCTCGGCGCCAGCTTCTACGTGCGCGACGGGCGCTACGGGATGTTCCAGAAGCACGTCCGCGACCTGCCGGTGATCAGCCTCGGGCACGCCGGGACCGCCGCCTGCCAGGCCACCATCATCCCGCAGCTGCCCCGCCTGGCCCGCCGCTCGTGGCTGCTCGACGAACCGGCGCCGGCCACGCTGTTCCGGCCCGGCGAGGGCCTACCACCGGTCGACTTCCAGCGCCTGGCGCTGGCCGGGCCCCGCGACTCGCTCGCCGCCTCCCTCGTCGCGCACGCCGACGCCCTCACCACCCGCACCGACCTCGGCGCCTACCGGCCCGCCCTGACCGCCCTCGCCACCTCCCTCGTCGACGAACTCCGCCGCCTGAAGGACGCCTGCGGCCGGCTCTCGCCCAAGGACCGCACCGCGCTGGCCAGTCCGCACGCCTACGCCCTCGCCGACCGCTACGCCCTGGTCCTGGCCGGCGCCGCCTGCCTGGGCGTCTGGCTGCACCACACCGTGCCCGCCGGCGGCCCCGACCAGGCGTTCCTCGGCGATCCGGGCTGGCTCGCCGGGGCGCTGCACCGGATCGCCCGGCGCCTGGGCCTGGACACCCCCGAACGCCCCGACGGCTGCGAGGCCCGGGTCGTCGAGGAGGTCCTGGCCCGCCACCGCGACGCCCGCAGCTACGACCTGTACGACACCCCGCTCGCCGACTGAACCGGACCCGGCCGCCCCGCGCGGCCCCCGCCCGGGTCCGCGAAGGGCCCCCGCTGCAAAAGGAGTTCACCATGGAGAACCGGCCCGACGAGGCGGAGTTCCGGGCCTGGCTGCTGGCCCGCCTCGGCGAATACCTGGAGCGCCCCGTCGAAGACCTGGACACCGCGGTGCCGTTCGCCGAGAGCGGCCTGGACTCGGTGGCGGCGCTGAGCCTGTGCGGCGACATCGAGGACGCCTACGGGCTGGTCCTGGAGCCGACCGTGGTCTGGGACCACCCCACCGTCGCCGCCCTCTCCCGCCACCTGTGTGCCTGCGCCGCGGTCGCCGCCCGCCCCGCCCCCGGGGCCCACTGATGCTCGGCATCGCCGTCACCGGCCTGGACTGCGCCTTCCCCGGCGCCGCCGACCCCGAGGAGTTCTGGCGGCTGCTCGGCCACGGCCGGCAGGCGGTGGGCCCACCGTCGCCCGCCCGCGGCGACGGCCGCCGCGGCGAGCAGCCGGCCGGCTACCTCGACGACGCGGACGCCTTCGACCACGCCTTCTTCGGGATCGACGCCGCCGAGGCCCAGACCATGGACCCGCGCCAGCGACTGCTGCTCCAGTGCGTCTGGCGGGCCCTGGAGGACGCCGGCACCCCACCCGCGGCCCTGGCCGGCACCCAGGTCGGCGTCTACACCGGCACCATGACCGACGACTGGGCCGCCCTCCAACTCGCCGACCCCGCCACCGTCTCGGCCCGCACCGGCACCGGCACCGGCCACGCCATGCTCGCCAACCGCCTCTCCTACCAGCTCGATCTGCGCGGCCCCAGCCTCACCGTCGACACCGCCTGCTCCTCCTCCCTGGTCGCGGTGCACCTCGCCTGCACCGCGCTGCTGGCGGGGGAGTGCGACCATGCGGTGGCCGCCGGGGTGAACGTCCTGCTCACCACCGCTCTCGACGCGGTCTACGCGCGCTCCGGGCTGGCCGCTCCGGACGGCCGCTGCAAACCGTTCAGTTCCGCGGCCGACGGCATCGGCCGGGCGGAAGGGGTGGGCGCGGTGGTACTGCGCCGCCTGGAGGACGCCCTGGCCGAGGGCCGCCCCGTCTACGCCGTGATCCGCGGCAGCGCCATCAACCAGGACGGCCGCAGCAACGGCATGACCGCCCCCAGCCGCGGTGCCCAGCGCGAGGTGATCACCGCGGCCTGCCACCGCGCCGGGGTCCGCCCCGCCGAGGTCGCCTTCGTCGAGGCGCACGGCACCGGCACCCGCCTGGGCGACCTCATCGAGCTGGGCGCCCTCGGGGACACCTACGGCGCCGAGGGGCGTGAACTGCCCTGCCATATCGGCTCGTTGAAGGGGAACATCGGGCACGCCGAGGGCGCGGCGGGCATCGCCGGGCTGATCAAGGCGGTACTGGCGCTGCACCACCGGACACTGCCGCCCGGCTACGCCGTGGGGGACGACACCCCGGGCCCCGGGCCCGAACGGGCCGGGCTGTGCCTCCCGGACCGGCCGGTGCCGCTGCCGCCGGAGGGGCAGGTGCTGGCCGGCGTATCGAGCTTCGGGATGGGCGGCAGCAATGCCCACGTGGTGCTGGGCACCGCCCCCGACGGCCCCTCGACGCCACCCGCGCAGGGCGCCGTCCCCAGGGTGTTCACGCTCAGCGCGGACAGTGCCGCCGGGCTCCAACGGAACCTGCTGGTCCAGTCGGAGGCGCTGCCGGACGTCCCCCGGTCCGCGTTCGCCGCCGCCTGCTGGACCAGCAACACCGTCCGCACCCGCCTGCCGTACCGGTTCGCGGCGGTGGCCGGCGACCCGGCCGCCGTCGCCCGGGAGCTGCGGGCGGCGGCGCTGGACGCCGACGTGTTCGGCCACTCCGACCGGTTCGCCCGCCCGGACGGCCCGCCGTCCGTCGCCCTCCTCTTCACCGGGCAGGGCTCCCAGTACCCCGCCATGGGCGCCGGGCTGTACGCCGCCGTACCGTCCTACCGGCGCCACTTCGACGCCGCGGCCGCCGCCCTCGACGGCCATCTGGACTACTCCGTAGGCGAGTTGGTGCTCTCCGGGGACGAACGGGTGGACCGTACGGAGTGCGCCCAGCCCGCCCTGTTCGCCGTCGGGTACGCGCTGGCCGGGATGGTCACCGACCTCGGGGTCCGCCCGGTCGCGGTGCTCGGCCACAGCAGCGGGGAGTTCGCCGCGGCCTGCGCCGCCGGGGCGCTGTCGCTGCCGGACGCGGCCCGGCTGGTCGCCCGGCGGGCCCGACTGATGGGCGCACTGCCGGCCGGAGGCGCGATGCTCGCCGCCCGCTGCCGGCCGGAGGACGCCCGGGAACTGGTGCGCGACACCACGACGGTGGCACTGGCCGCGATCAACGGCCCCCGCGCCGTGGTCCTGTCCGGCTCCCGCCCCGAACTCACCGTCATTCAACGGGAGTTGGCGGCGCGCAAGGTCGGGAGTCGATGGCTGCCGGTCTCGCACGCCGCGCACTCGCCGCTGGTCGAGCCGATGCGGGAGCCGTTCGCGTGGGCCGCGGCGGAGGTGTCGGGCGGGGTGCCCACCGTGCCGTTCCACTCGACCGTCCACGGCCGACGCTGCGGCGACGGGGAAGCGCTCGACGGCGCCTACTGGGCCGACCACCTCACCGCCCCCGTACGGTTCGCGGACGCCCTGCGCGGGCTGTACCGCGCGCACCGCCCCACCCACCTCGTCGAGATCGGGCCGCGCCCGGTCCTCGCCCCGCTCGCGCACCGGCTGGTGCCGCTACCGAAGGATGCGTGCCGCACCGCCTGCCAGGGCCCGGAATCGACCGGCGGGGAGGCCGCGGAACTGGCCGCCGCGCTCTACCGCTGCGGACTCGACCCGGACTGGACGGCGCTCTACGCACCGGCCGAGCGCACCCCCCACCGCCTCCGCCCGCACGCCTTCGCCACGGCCGCCCGCTTCTGGGCCCGCCCGGAGACCACCCCCCGGCCCGCCGCGCCCACTCCGATGCCGGCCGCCGCACCGCCGGCGGGGCCCGAGGCGATGCTCGACACCGTCCTCGCGACCACCGCCGCCGTCCTGGGGCGGGAGCCGTCCGACGTACCGGTCGGCGCCCGCTTCTACGAGGACCTCGGCTTCGACTCCGTGATGATCATGGAGTTGCGGCACCGCATCGAGCAGAGCTTCCCCGCCCTGGCCGCGGTGCCGCTCTCCGAACTCCTCGACGGCGTCACCGACCCGCGCGGCCTGGCGGAACACCTCTGGCTGCGCTGCTCCGGGGTACGCGCATGACCGCCCCGGTGTACGTGGCCGCCGCCGGCACCGCGCTCCCCGGGCCGCCCGTCGACAACGCCACCCTGGGGGAGCGCCTGGGCCTGCTGCCCGCATGGGTGGAATCCTTCATCGGGACCCGCACCCGGCACTTCGCGGTGGACCTCACCGACGGCCGGATCCGGCACACCCTCGCCGACCTGTGCACCGCCGCCGCCCGGCAGGCGATGGACACCGCCGGCATCGGCCCGCACGAGATCGACGCGGTGGTACTGGCCACCGCCACCCCCGACACTCTGATGCCCACCACCGCCGCCACCGTCGCCGACCGGCTCGGCATCGACGGCGTCCCCGGCTACCAGCTCCAGTCCGGCTGCGCCGGTGCCGTCCAGGCCCTGGCCCTCGCCGCCGCCCTGCTCGGGCAGACCCCGCCCCCGCCGGACCGGGCCCCCGCCGTCCTGGTCCTCGGCGGCGACGTCTGCACCAAACACCTCGACCTCGGCCGCCCGCTGCACCGCCTCCCACCCCGCGCGCTGATCAACTACGCACTGTTCGGGGACGGCGCCGGCGCCGCCGTCCTCACCGGCGACCCGCTCGGCCACGCCGTGGAACTGCGGCACACCACCCACCGCATGTACGGCCGGGACCGCGAGCCCGGCCAGATCGTCGAATGGTTCGGCAGCGCCGACCGGGACCGCACCGCCCCCGGCGTCAGCGAGGACTACAAGGCCGTCGAGGAACACGTCCCGCCGATGGCCCGCACCGCACTGACCGGACTACTGGACGCCACCGGCTGGCCCCCCGCCACCGTGGACTTCCTGCTGCCGCCGCAGCTCGGCGGCAAGATGACCGCCGCCCTCGACGCCACACTGCGCGAGGCCGCCGGACTGCGGGCGGACTGCACCGAGGTCTCCTGCGTCACCGAGACCGGCAACACCGGCAACGCCCTGCCGTTCCTGCAACTGGCCCGGCTGCTGCCCAAGATGGCCCCCGGCGACCGGGCCCTGGCCGTCGCCATCGAGTCGAGCAAGTGGATCGAAGCCGCGTTCGCCCTGGAAGCGGCATGAGGCGGCATGAGAGGGGAGTACGACCGTGCGCACCGTCCTGGACCTGATCGAGCTGGCCAACGACGAACTCGGACTGCACCTACGCCCGGAGGACGCCGGCACCGCCTTCGAGGACCTGCCGGAGTGGGACTCCGTCCACCTGCTGCGGCTGGTGACCGCCCTGGAGGACGCGCTCGGCGGGCCGGTACCGGTCGCCGAGGTCCTCGGCGCCGCCAGCCTCACCGCCCTCTTCGACCTGGCGGTGCGCCCGTGACGGCCCGCCGCGCCCGGCGCACCCCCGGCACCGCCACCCGGCACCCCGACCGGGCCCGCCGCCACACCCGCTACTTCCTCGACTGGGCCCGCACCGCCGCCCCGGTGCACCTGGCCGCCGAGGTCGACATGTCGGCGGTCGAGGCCCACCGGGCCGCCGCCCGGGAGGCGGGCCACCGCTACTCCGTCGTCAGCTACCTGCTGTTCACCGGAGCGCGCACACTCGCCGCCCACCCGGAGGCCAACGCCGCGGCCCTGGGCACCGCCCGCCCCCGCCTGGCCCACTACCGCACCGTCAACGCCAAACTCGCCCTCGACCGCACCCACGACGGCCGCCGCACCGTCCGCACCGCCGTCCTCCCGGACGCCGACCGGCTCGACCTGGACGCCCTCCAGGAGTGGGTCGCACACTGCCGCGACGACGACCCGGCGAGCCTGCCCGGCGCGGCCGGCCTGCGACTGCTGTGCCGACTGCCACCGCCCCTGGGACGGCTCGCCTTCCGCGCCGCGGTCCGCGCCCCCGACCGGCGAGCGGCACTCCTCGGCACGTTCGCCGTCAGCTCCCTCGGCCACCGCCGGGTGGACACCTTCCACTCCTACGGAGGCACCGCCGTCACCCTCTGCGCGGGACGCACCGCCCCGCGCCCGGTGGTCCGGGACGGCCGGATCGTCCCGGCCCCCGTCATGCGGCTGGGCCTCACCTTCGACCACCGTGTGCTGGACGGCGCCGCGGCCGCGGAACTCCTGGACGATCTGGTGCGCCGCTTGGAGGAATGGGATGCCGGTCCTTCCGGGGCTCCCGACGGTCGGCCCGGCCGGGCCGGCGGTCGCCGTCCTGCACACACCGGGACCGGACGGTCCCTGGCAGCCGGTGCGTGACGCCCTCGCGGGCAGCGGCTCGGTGGTGGTGCACGCCCGGCCCGCCGGCTGGCTGCCCGCCGACCCCGACGACCCCCGGCTGCGCCCCCTGCTCGGCCGCGACTACCCGCGCTACCGCAAGATGTCGCACCCGCAGGTCCGCGGCCGGTTCGTCGCCTCGCGACTGCTGCTCAAGTACGCCGCCTGCTCGGTCATCCACGCCGCGCCGCACTCCGTGGAACTGGCCTACAAGCCCGGCGGCCGGCCGTACTTGCGCGGTCTCGACCAGATCGACATCAGCCTCAGCCACACCGACGACCTGCTACTGGTCGGCCTCACCCGGCGCGGCTGGATCGGGGTCGACGCCGAACTGTCCGACCGCCGGATGGCCCGCACCGGCATCGAACGGCAGGTCTGCACCCCCGCCGAGCGGCGCATGCTGGACGCCGTCCCCGAAGCCGACCGCAATGCCGCGCTGATCCGGCTGTGGACCCTCAAGGAGGCGTACAGCAAGGCGATCGGGCAGGGCATGCGCTTCCCGTTCACCGAGTTCGGCTTCGGGCCCGGCGACCGCCCGGTCACCGTGCTGTGCCCCGACGGCGCGCCGGGCACCGGAGAGGAGTGGTCGTTCGCCACCCACACCGTGTCCGGCGACTACACCATCAGCATCGCGCGGTACGACGCCGGCTTCGGCGACACCGGCGACACCGCCGCCGGAACCATGCTCGACGAGGGCCTGATGCAGGCCCTGATGGAGATCGCGGACGCGGAACGGTGAGCGGGCCGGAGGGTGACCGGGCCGGAGGACCACTGGTCCGGCCGATGACCGGACCGGAAGCGACGAAGCAGGCGAGGGCCGACATGACGGAACGTCAATTGACTGCGGACGTCTGCGTCGTGGGCGGTGGGCCCGCCGGCCGGGCGCTCGCCCTCGCGCTGGCCCGGCGCGGCCGCTCCACCGTTCTCCTGGAGAAGAACGGCGGCGCCCGCCGGGCCTTCCGCGGAGAGTCCGTCGCCCCCGACGCGGTACGGCTGCTGGCCGGACTCGGCGTCCTCGACGACCTGCGCGCCGCCGCCCTGCCGGTACGCCGGCTGACCGTCGCCGACGGCGGACGCACCGTCCTCGCCGTCGACTTCGACTCCTTCCCGTACGCCTACCGCACCCCGCTGGAAATCCCCCAACCCACCCTGACCGCCGCCCTCGCCGCCGCCGCGCACCGGACCGGCGCGGTCACCACCCTCGAACGGGCCGCGGTCACCGCGCTGGTACGGGACGACACCGGCCGGATCCGCGGCGCGGCCGCCACCACCCCCGACGGCACCGTCGAGGTGCGCGCCGCCCTCACCGTCGGCGCCGACGGCCGGCACAGCACGGTCCGCGAGCTCGCCGCGCTGCCCTGGCACAGCACCCCCCTCGACCGCGACGTCATCTGGCTCAAACTCCCCTTCCCGCAAGGCAATTGGGACCGCCACGCCTACCAGGTCCGGATCCGCGGCAACCGGCACGGCCTCTTCCTCCCCAGCGCCGACGGCCGGCTCCGGGTCGGCCTCAACATCCCCAAGGGCGGCTTCAAGCAGCTGCGCGCCCAGGGCGTCGCCGCCCTCCACCGCCGCCTCGCCGAACTGGCCCCGGAACTCGCCGACACCGCCTGCCACACCCTCACCGGCTGGTCCGGCACCGCCCTCCTCGACATCTTCTCGACCGACGTCCCGCGCTGGTACGCCCCCGGCCTGGCCCTCGTCGGCGACGCCGCCCACACCCTCTCCCCGGTCCTCGGCCAGGGCGTCAACCACGCACTGGCCGACGCCGTAGCCCTCGCCGCCCACACCGCACCCGCCCTGCACCACCGCGACCTGCCCGCCCTGGACGCGGCGCTGGCCCGCTACCAGGCCCACCGGGCACCCGTGGTGCGCCGCGCCCGCGCCCTCCAACTCCGCCAGGAGCGGGTCTTCACCTTCGCCGCTCCGCTCGCCGTCGCCCTCCGCCGCGGCGCCTACCGCGCCCTGCACCACACCCCCGCCCTGCGCCGCCGCGTCCTGGAACCCGTCTACTTCCCCGGCCGGCAACGCCTCCGCCGCCCGGCCCGCCCCCTGGAGACCCCGTGACCACCGCCGCCACCGCCCGCGCCGGTTACCTCGACGAACTCCGCGACCTGGTCATGCTGCACGCCCGCGCCCAGGGCCTGCCCCCGGCCCCCTGCCGGACCCTGCTCGCCCGGATCCGCACGCCCGACGGGGACGCCGACGGGCCCGGCTCCTGGGTGGGGGAGTGGTGCGCGGCCGGCGACCGGCTCGCCGCCCGCGGCCGCCTGCTGGACGCCTGCCGGCACTACGCCCTGGGCCGCTTCCCGTACGTCGACGGGCCCGGGCGGCAGCGCGCCCAGGACGCCTGCACCGCCGCCTTCGACCGCTGGCGCCGCGGCACCGGCGGCCGCCGGATCCACGTGGAACGGCTCACCGTCACCCACCCCGCCGGTACCCAGACCGCCTGGGCCGCCGGACTGGGCGACCCGGCCCGCCCCCTGCTGCTGATCACCGGCGGGATCGTCAGCGTCAAGGAGCAGTGGGCGCCCCTGCTGCGCCTGGCACCCGCGCTCGGCATGGCCGTGGTGGCCGCCGAACTGCCCGGCGTCGGCGAGCACACCGCCCGCTACGGACCCGACGCCCACCTCGCGTTCACCGCCCTGCTCGACGCGCTCACCGGACGCACCGACACCACCCGCACGCACGCCCTCGCGCTCAGTTTCAGCGGCCACCTGGCGCTGCGCTGCGCCCTCGACGACCCGCGGATCCGCTCGGTCGCCACGGTCGGCGCCCCGCTCGGCCCCTTCTTCCGCGACCCGGCCTGGCGCCGCCACGTCCCGCAGACCACCCGCCGCACCCTGGACCACCTCACCGACGGCACCACCGGCACCACCGACCGCGTGCTCCCCGAACTGGCCCTCACCGACGCCCAGTTACGCAGCCTGGACGTGGACGTGGCCTACGTCGCCAGCCTCCGCGACGAGATCGTGCCGCTCACCGAGGTGGGACTGCTCCGCCGGACCGTCGCCCGCAGCCGGGCACTGGTCCTCGACGACGTCCACGGTGCCCCCGCGCACCTGGCCGTCGTCCGCCCCTATCTGCTGGCCCACGCGGTGCGCGCCGCCCGGGCCCATCCGGCCCGGCGCGCACTGTTCGGCGGCCTGGCCGCAACCGCCCGGGCCCGTCACGCCCTGCCCGGCGGTGCGGTATGACGTCCACGACCTGGACCTGGACCGCCCCCGCCGGCCGGGCGCTGAGCGGGACGCTGGGGATCGCGGCACTCCTGGCCGGCGCCCGGATCGCCGGCCCGCGCAACAAGGTGCTGTGGACGGCCGCCCTGGCCCCCGACACCGCACTGCTCCTCGGCGCGTCCGCGGCCCCGACCTGGCGCCAACTCCCGCGGTACGCCATCGGCCCCTACAACGCCCTGCACTCCCCGGCCGTGCCCGCCGCCCTGCTCACCGCGGCCGCGCTGACCCGCCACCGCTCCCTGCTGGTGGCCGGCCTGGCCTGGTTCGGACACCTGGGCTGGGACCGGGCCTGGGGCTACGGACCACGGGACGCGGACGGATTCGTCGCGGGTAGGGCATCGGATACCTGATACGGCACCAGGCAGTGCCCGTCAGGTCGGGTAACCGGGGCAGGGAGACCTCCGCGCCCGCCCGTTCGTCCTGGAGTGCAAGGCCGAGAAGGGCATCCGCCGGCGAGCGCGAACGCCAACAGGGCCCCGGCGCCCGTCCGGTGGGATCGGACGCCGGGGCCCCTCTCTCCTACTTCTACTTCTGTCCCTTACATGTCGCCGCCACGGCCACCTTCGCCGCCGCCACGGCCGCCGTCGTTGCCGCCATGGCCGCCTTCGTCGCCGCCACGGCCGCCATTGTCGCCGCCACGGCCGCCTTCGTCGCCGCCACGGCCGCCTTCGTCGCCGCCACGGCCGCCGAACGAGTTGTCGCAGCCGATGCGGGAGCCCATCGAGGTGGCCTGCGCGCCCGGCGAGCCCTCGCCGTTGAGCGCGTTGCCCAGCAGGCCGTTCAGGATCCCGACCTCGCCGAGCACATCGACGTTCAGGTCGTGCGAGCGGCAGGAACTACCCTGGCCGATCTTGAAGTCGTTGCCGCCGCGACCGCCCGCGTGGGCGGTGCCGGCGCCGAGTACGCCAATGCTGCCGAGGGCGGCGGCCAGGACGGCAGCCTTGTAAAGCTTGTGCATTTCTTCTCCGGTGGATTGCGACGATGTGTCAGTTAATGCCCGACTTCGTACAGTTATGGAAGGCTAATACGAAATATGCCGGAGGAATCCATCGACGCGCCGGATAGGCCGGACCGCTTCCCGGAGATGCTGGAGGAGCGCGGGAGGGTGGGGAGTGCGGGGTCCCTGCCCCGTCCGACCAAGCCCCGCATCGCCGAGCTCAACACGGCGGCCTACGGCCCCGAGGCCGCCCCGAAGTCACGGGTCGCCGTTCCGGGGCCGTCACCAGGCGACCGGTAGGGCCTCCAGGCGGTTGAGCATCAACCCGGACCGCATCCTGACCCGGTCCTCGGGGACGGCGAGCCGGAGGTCGGGGAAGCGGGCGGCCAACGCGCCCAGGGCGATCCGCAGTTCGGCGCGGGCCAGCGGCGCGCCCAGGCAGAAGTGCGGGCCGTGACCGAAGGCGAGATGGGCACCGTCCCGGCGGTCCGGGCGGTAGGCGGCGGGGTCCGGGAAGCGGGCCGGGTCGCGGTTGGCGGCGCAGACCGCGGCGATCACCGCACTGCCGGCCGGGATCGGGCACCCGGCCAGCTCCACGTCCTCCAGGGTGACGCGCAGCGGCCCGCCGTCCCCGATGGGGTTGACGCGCAGCAACTCCTCGACGGTCGCGTCCAGTTGATCCGGGGCGGACCGCAGCGCGGCCAAGGCGCCCGGATGGCGCAGCAGGGTGAAGACGGCGGTGCCCAGCACCGAGGCGGTGGTCTCGTAGCCGGCGACGAGCAGGGTGAGGACCATCGTCAGCAGTTCGCGCTCGGAGAGCCGGCCCCGCTCGTCACGGGCCGCGACCAGCGCACTCAGCAGATCGTCACCGGGCTCCGCCCGTTTGGCGGCGACCAGCGAGCCCAGGTACTCCAGCAGGGCGGCGCGTCGGGCCAGCGCCTCCTCGCGGTCCAGTGCGGTGATCGACAGCACCGCCTCCGACCAGTCACGGAAGTCCGCCCGGTCGGCCGGCGGCACCCCGAGCAGTTCGCAGATCACCGCCACCGGCAGCGGCTGGGCCAGCGCCTCCAGGACGTCCACCGGGCCGCCGTGCCGCGCCATGGCGTCCAGCAGCGCGCCGGTGAGCTCCGCGATCCGCGGGGCGAGGGCCGCGACCCGGCGCGGGGTGAACTCCCGGGCGACCAGGGACCGCAGCCGGGTGTGCTCGGGCGGGTCCATGGTGAACAGCCCGCCCTGCTCGAACGCCACCGTGGTGAGCCGGGGCGCACCGGGCGCCACGGTGGCCGCCCGGCTGAACCGGGGATCTCCCAGTACGGTGCGGACGTCCTCGTAACGGGAGACCACGTAACCCTCGTCGCCGCTGGGGAACCGGGCCGGACAGACCGGTTCCCGTTCCGCCAACTCAGCGTAGAGCGGCGGCACTTGAGTGGCCGATGGGCGGGTGAAGGGGTAGTCGCGCACGGGGGCGGCGGCAGGGGCGCGGTCGGACATGGTGCCTCCGGGGCTGCGGCGGTGCACGGACGGGATGGAGGGATGGAGGGAGGGTGGGCGGCCGGGAAGGGTGGGGGCGGGCGGGCTGTGGACGGTCGCAGTGAGCATCGCCCGGCGGTGCACAGCGTCGGTCGAGGCCGGCTGGAGGGCCGGATCCGGGGCCGCTCACTCCTGAGCAGACGCGGCGCCGCTGCCGGCCGCATGGTGGCGGGCCGGCCCGCATCCGCGAGGGTCCGCGGGCCGGCCGGAGACGGACCGAAGGAGAGGCCGCGCACCATGACCGACGCGACATCCACCACCGAGGGACAACTGGCGCCCTTCCCCGAGGACTGGGCGCGGGCGCTGGCCGTCGTCGCCCACCCCGACGACCTGGAGTTCGGTTCCGCGGGCGCGATCGCCGCCTGGACCGCCGCCGGCAAGGAGGTCGTCTACCTGCTGGCCAGCCGTGGCGAGGCGGGCATCGACGGGATGGCACCCGAGGAGGCCCGGGCGGTCCGCGAGGCGGAGCAGCGCGACAGCGCCCAGATCGTCGGCGTCAAGGAGGTCGAGTTCCTCGACCACCGGGACGGCGTCATCGAGTACGGGCTGCCGCTGCGCCGGGACATCGCGGCGGCGATCCGCCGCCACCGCCCCGACCTCGTCCTCACCTACAACCACCGCGACCTCGCCTGGGTGAACCACCGCTGGAACATGCCCGACCACCGCAACACCGGACGGGCCGCGCTGGACGCGGTGGCCGACGCCGCCAACCGCTGGGTCTTCCCCGAACTGCTGGAACAGGGCCTGGAACCCTGGAGCGGCGTCCGGCACGTCGCCATCGCCTCCTCCGCGCAACCCACCCACGCCGTCGACCTCACCGCCACCCTGGACACCGCGGTGGCCTCCCTGGAGGCACACCGGGTCTATCTGGACGGGGCCGGGATCGGGGACGTCCGTGGGCCGATCACCGGGTTCGCCCGGCAGATCGGCGAGCGGTTCGGCGGCCGGCCGGCGGCCTCCTTCGAACTCCTCAACCGCTGAGCCGGTGGACGCCGCGAACCGCCTGCGTCCGCTGCTGGACGCGGTACACGACACCGCCGCGGAGGTCCGGGGCAAATGTCCCGACTACTTCGCCGACCGGCCGCTGCGCCTCGACCGGGACCTCCTGGGACGCTACGGCGGCGTGGCCGGCGGGACCCTGGCCCGGCTCATCGGGGACACCTACGGCCTGACCGTCGAACCGGCCGACGGCCCGGAGGCGCTGACCGCCGTGGACCGACTGGTCGCCGAGCGGGCGGCCGGCGGACCCGGCGCAGCCGCTACTCCCGCCGCCGTCCCACCGGAACCCGAACCGGAACCGGAACTGACCGCCGTCCCGCCGGAACCCGAACTGGCCGCCGTGCTGCGCTCGGTGGCCGCCGCCCAGCAGGAGCGCGACCGCCTGGACCGGGCTGCGGCCGAACGGATCGCCGCCCGCCGCCCGGAGCGGACCGGCGTCATGGGCGGCGTGCTGCACTACGCCGCGGCCGGCCCCCGCCGGGAGGACGCGCCGCCCGTCGTCCTCCTCAACGCCCTCGGCATGGGCCCCGCCCTGTGGTACCCGCTGATGGGGCAACTCGCCGAAGAGCACCGGGTGGTGACGTGGGCGCCGCGGGGCACCGCCCCCGGTTCCCGGCCGCTGCGGGTGCGGGACCACGCCGCCGACCTCGAAGCGGTACTGGTCGCCGAGGGCGCCACCGCCTGCCACCTCGTCGGCTGGTGCACCGGCCCCAAGGTCGCGATGGCCTTCCACCGCCGCCGCCCGGACGCGGTGCGGTCGATGGTCTGGCTGCACGGCTCGTTCCGCCGCACCGACGACACCGGCGGCCGGGAACCGGACACCCCCTACGAACGCAATCTGGAGGAACTGTGCCGGGCGGTGGCGGCCCGGCCGACCATGGCCGACACCCTCCGCCGGATATTCGACGGCGGGGGCGGGACCGACCCCGCCGCCAGCACCGGAGCCGGCTCCGACACCGACCCCGACACCGACCCCGAGACCGATCCGCACCGCTTCGCCGAAGAGGTGCTGGCCCGCCCGGCCCGCGCCCTCGACGAGGAACTGCGCCGCCCGTTCGCCACCGGCCCGGCCCTCGCCGCCTACGCCCGCCAACTCCTCGACTACTGGGCCGACGACGCCCTGGCGCACGCCCCGCAGGTGCGGGTCCCGGTGCTGTGCGTGGGCGCGGCATACGACCGGATCGCGTCGCCCGAGCGGCTGGCGGCGGCGGTGGAACGCTTCCCGGACGCCCGCTACCGGCACCTCGCCGGCGCCACCCACCACTCGATGCACGACCGGCCGCGCGAGATCGCCGGACTGCTGACCGCCTTCCTAAGGGCGGTCGAGCCCATCGGGGCGCCCCGCACCCCCGCTCAATTGTGAGCGGCACCGCGGGACACCCCTCCCTAGCGTCATCCGATACGGGGCCGCGCACGGCCCGTCGCACGAAGAAGGGGACTGACCGATGACCGACACGCTGAGCGCGGCAACGGGGGCGTTCCGCGCGGCGCAGGCGGGACCCGCCGGGGCCGGCGGCGACCTGCTGCACTCCGGCAACGCGGGATTCATCATCCACCGGGCCGGCCAGCTCGACCATGCCTACCGCACCGAGGGCCGGGCGTTCGCCGCGGACCTCGTCGAGCACCTCAACAAGGTGATGGCGGGCACCGCCACCGTCCTCGTCCACGAGGAGGTGCTCGGTGCCGTGGACCGGCTGCACTGGCTGATCCACATGAAGAAGCCCGACGACTACCGCCGGTTCCTGGAGATCGCCGACCACGACCGCTCCTTCAAGGAGATCACCGAGGCCGACCGGCTGACGGAGCGTCAGGGCGGCAACTGGGAGCGGATGTTCGTCGAGGGCTCCTTCCGCGAGCGGGTGTACGTCCCGCAGCACGGCCTCGACGACCACGACGCCGACCACGCCGACCACGCCGACCACGAAGATGCCCACGGTGACCACGACCACGACGCGGACGCCACGACCTTCGTGCCGCCCGCCCGCCACCAGACCGGCCTCCCCGACAGTCGCCTGCGCAGCTCCGCCGACAGCGGGCTGACCGTCATCCGCACCGCCCAGACCTTCTACCGCTTCCGCAACGAGGCCCGGGAGTTCGCCTTCGCCTGGTCCTCCGAGGTCAACCGGGCGCTCGGCGGCGAGTTGACCGTCTACCTCTACGAGGAGACCTTCGGACAGCAGGACCGGATCCACTGGATGATCCACCTCGACAACCTCGACGTGTACCGCAAGCTCACCGAGCTGAGCCGCACCGACACCGCCTACCGGGCCCTGTTCGGCCGGGAGTTCGTGCCCGCGCACAAGGGCGGCGGGGGCTGGGAACAGACCTTCGTCCCGGCCTCGATCCACGACACCGTGCTCACCCCGCTGCACGGCGGCGCCCCGATCGGCTTCTGACCGTGGACACCCGCCGCCCGCCCCGGACCGGCACCCGCCCCGCCGACGGCCCGCCGGTCCGTCTCACCGCCGAGCCGCACGTCCTGCGCGTCACGCTCAGCCGCCCGGACCGGCAGAACAGCCTCAGCGGCCCGGTGCTGGACGCCCTGGCCGCGGCGCTCGACCGGGCGGTGGCCGACCCGGAGTGCCGGGTGCTGCTCATCGAGGGCTCCGGCGGCACCTTCTGCACCGGACTCGACTTCGACGAGGCCGGTGCGGACCTGGCCGACGGCGGCCCGGCCACCGGCGCCGGCCAGGGCGGCGCCGCCTTCCTCGCCCTGATGCGAAGGTTCGGCACCGCCCCGGTCGCGGTGGTGGCGTCCGTCGACGGCCGGGTCGCCGGCGGCGGGGTGGGGCTGGCCGCCGCCGCGGACCTCGTCCTGGCCACCGAGCGCAGCCAGTTCAGCCTGCCCGAGGCGCTGTGGGGGCTGCTGCCGTGCTGTGTGCTGCCCGCACTGATGCGCCGTACCGGCTTCCAGCCCGCGTATGCGATGGCCCTGTGCACCCAGCCGGTGTCCGCCCGGCGGGCCGAGGCGTTCCGGCTGGTTGACGAGGTGGTTCCGGACCCGGACGCGGCGGTGCGCCGGTTGCTGGTCCGGCTGACCCGCCTGGACCCGCGGACCATCGGCGAACTCAAGCGGTACGCCCGGGCCTTGTGGTTCACCGACCAGGAGACCGACGCCTTCGCGCTGGCGGAGTTCACCCGGGCCGTCGCCTCCCCGGTGGCCCGGCGCCGGATCACCGACTACACCACGGCACGGCAGCTCCCCTGGGAGTAGCCCCGGACAAGTGAGGGACGACGCGATGGTGGCACTGGTTTTTCCGGGCCAGGGATCCCAACGCAAGGGCATGGGCGGGGAGTTGTTCGCCCGCTTCCCCGACCTGACCGAGCGGGCGGACGCCCTCCTCGGCTACTCCGTCGAGGAGCTGTGCCGCACCGGCGGTGACGGGAGGCTGGACCGCACCCAGTTCTCCCAGCCCGCCCTGTTCATCGTCAACGCGCTGTCCTACCTGGCCCGGGAGACCGGGTTGCCCGAGCCCAGCCACCTGGCCGGGCACAGCCTGGGGGAGTACAACGCACTGTTCGCGGCCGGCTGCTTCGACTTCGCGACCGGGGTGCGGCTGGTCCAGGCGCGCGGCGCGCTGATGGGCCGTGCCGAGGGCGGCGGAATGCTGGCGGTGCTGGGCGCGGACGGCGAAGCGCTGGCCGGGCTGCTCGCCGACAACGGCGTGGCCGGTGCGGACGGCATGGGCGGCATGGGCGGTGTGGCCGGCGTGGCCGGCGTGGATATCGCCAACTACAACGGGCCCGCGCAGACCGTGCTGTCGGGGCCGTTGGACGCCCTGCGCGAGGTGGCCGCCGAGCTGTCCGGGCGGGCCGGCGTGCGGTGCGTGCCGCTGCGGGTCAGCGCCGCCTTCCACTCCCGCCACATGCGCCCGGCCGCCCAGGAGTTCGCCCGGTTCCTCGAAGGGTTCGCGTTCCGTGATCCGCGGCTGCCGGTGCTCTCCAACGTCACGGCCCGGCCGTACGGCCCCGGGCAGGTCGCGGAGCTGCTCGCCCGGCAGATCGACCATCCGGTGTGCTGGACCGGCATCATGGACCGGCTCGTCGCGGACGGGGTGCGGGGGATCGAGGAGGTCGGGCCGGGACGGGTGCTGACCGGGCTGTGGCGGCCGGTGCAGGAACGGGCCACCGCGGGCCGCCACTTGGCTACGGACGACCGCCCGGCTACGGAGGACCGCCCGGCTACGGAGGACCGCCCGGCTACGGAGGATCGTCCGGCCACGGTCGAACGCCCGGTTGCGGAGGATCGTCCGGCCTCGAACGACCGCCCGGCACCCGTCCCACCCGCGCCCGCGGCGTCACCGAGGCCCGCGCCGGTGGCCCGTTCCGCGTCACCAGCCGCCTCCGCACCCCCGGCCGCCTCCGTCCCGCCCGCCCTGCCCGTTGCACCCGTCACACCCGTCGCCCCCGCACCCCCGGCCGCCCCGTCGCCCCACTCCGCCCCCCTCCGCGCCGAGGACCTCGGCAGCGCCGCGTTCCGGCACGACTACGGCGTCCGCTACGCCTACCTCGCCGGTGCGATGTTCCGCGGGATCGCCTCCACCGACCTCGTCATCCGGATGGCCCGGGCCGGCCTGATGGGCTTCTTCGGCGCCGGCGGCCTCACCCTGGACCGGGTGGAGGAGGCGCTGACCACCCTCACCCGCGCCCTGGGCCCGGACGGCCGCTTCGGTATGAACCTCCTGCACTCGATCGACGACCCGGCCTACGAGGACGCGGTGGTCGGGTGCTGCCTCCGGCACGGCGTCCGGCACGTCGAGGCCGCCGGATTCACCCAACTCACCCCCGCCGTCGTCCAGTTCCGCTACACCGGCGCCCACCGCGACCCCGACGGCCGCCCGATCGCCGTCCGCCACGTGCTCGCCAAGGTCTCCCGGCCCGAGGTCGCCACCGCCTTCATGGGCCCGGCCCCCGAGCCGATCGTGACGAAGCTCCGCGCCGCCGGCCGGCTCACCCCCGAGGAGGCCCGGATCGCCGCCGAACTGCCGGTCAGCGAGGACCTCTGCGTGGAGGCCGACTCCGGCGGGCACACCGACGGCGGCGCCGCGCTCACCCTGCTCCCCGCCATGCTCCGGCACCGCGACGCGGCGATGGCCCGGCACGGGTACGGCAAGCAGATCCGGGTCGGTGCGGCCGGCGGGATCGGCGCCCCCGAGGCCGTCGCCGCCGCCTTCGTCCTCGGCGCGGACTTCGTGCTGACCGGCACCGTCAACCAGTGCTCACCACAGGCCGGCACCTCCGACGCGGTCAAGGACATCCTCGCCGGACTCGACGTCCAGGACACCGCCTATGCCCCGGCCGGCGACATGTTCGAGATCGGCGCCCGGGTCCAGGTCGTCCGCAAGGGCACCCTGTTCGCCGCCCGCGGCAACAAGCTCCACCAGCTCTACCGCGCCCACGACCGTTGGGAGTCGATCGACCCTGCCACTCGACGCTCCGTAGAGGAGACCTACTTCAAGCGGACCTTCGACGACGTGTGGGCCGAGACCCGCGCCTACCACCTCGGCCGCGGACGCACCGCCGAGATCGACAAGGCCGAGCGTTCGCCCAAGCACAAGATGGCCCTCGCCTTCCGCTGGTACTTCGCCCGCTCGGTCCGCTGGGCGCTGGAGGGCGACCCGGCCCAGAAGGTCAACTTCCAGATCCAGTGCGGCCCGGCGATCGGCGCCTTCAACCACGTCGTCCGCGGCACCCCGCTGGAGGACTGGCGCAACCGTCACGTGGACGCCATCGCCGCCTGTCTGATGACCGGCGCCGCCGACGTCCTGGCCCGCCGCCTCCCGTCCTGAACCAGCCCGCGCACAACCCGTCATGACGTCCTCTCACCACAGGAGCACCAGGTGACCACCCAAGCCGCCCCGGCACCCCCGGTTTTCCACTCCACCAACAGCGGTGTGATCGTGCAGCGCACCGCCCAGCTCAAACAGGCCCACCGCACCGAAGGCCGCCGGCTCGCCCTGGAACAGGCCGCGTTCCTCAACGCCAAACACGCCGGGCAGGCCACCGTCACCGTGCACGAGGAAGCCTTCGGCACCCGCGACCGGCTGCACTGGCTGATCCACCTCCCCGCCCTCGGCGGCTACCGCGCCCTCGCCCCGCTCCTCGACGGCGACGAGGGCCCGGCCGCCGACGCCGACTGGCACGACTGGTTCACCGACGGCTCGTTCCACGAGACCGCGCTCATCCCGCAGCACTGGGGCATGTACGGCACCGACGAGGCACTGCCCGAGGGCACCGTCATCGACGCGGCCGCCCCCGACCTGCGGGTCCCGCCCGCCCAACGGCAGACCTCGATCAGCCCGGCACGGACCCGGCACTCCGCCAACTCCGGGCTGATCATCCACCGCACCGCGCAGCCCAAATACGCCTTCCGCGCCGAGGCCCGGCTCTTCGCCCGCCGGATCACCGCCTCCATCACCACCCGACTGCCCGGCATCGCCTCCTCCTTCCTCTACGAGGAGGCGTTCGGCCCCGCCGACCGGGTCCACTGGCTGATCCACATGAAGAGCGTCGACGCCTACTACGACCTGATCGACATGCACATGCGGCTGGACGACGAGACCCGCGCCATCTACCTCGACGAGATCATCGCCCCCGAGAAGGGCGGCGGCACCTGGAACCGGCTCTTCGTCGAGGACACCATGACCGACCTCGCCTTCGCGCCCCTGGCGGAGGCCCACTAGAGCCGCACTCGCCCCCCGCCCCGACGCCCGCGGGCCTGCTCACTTCTGAGCGGGCCCGCGGGCGCGCTGTTCCTAGGGTTCACACCGGCGCCGCACACCGGCCTCGCACCCGGCACCGCGCGGCCGCTCACCTGGCCGTCCACCGGTCCCACACCTGGGGGAGCAAGCACATGGAGCCTGGAACCAGCCCTGCGGGAGCGCCGGCCACCACCGGCGACGCACTCGCCGCGCGCATCGCCCGGACGCTCACCCGCGTCCTCGCCGAGGCCCGGCCCGGCGACCCGCCGGCCGCCCCGGACACCGCACTGCGGCGGCTGGGCCTGGACTCGATGACCGCGGCCCGGCTCTGGCTCGCCGTCCAGCACGAGCACCGCCTCGACGTCCCGCTCCGCTGGCTCACCGAGGCCCCGACCCTGGCCGACTACGCCCGGCGGGTCGCCGCCCTCGCCGCCGGCGACACCCGCCCCGAGCCCGGCCCCGGCGCCCCGTCCGCCACCGCCGACCCGGCCGCCCGCCACGAGCCGTTCCCCCTGACGCCCCTTCAGGAGGCGTACCTCAGCGGCAAGGAACCCGAACTCACCGCCGACGCCGTCGGCTGCCACCTCTACCGCGAGTTCGACCTCCCGGCCCTAGACGCCGAGCGGCTGCGCACCGCCTGGCAGCGCCTCGTCGACCACCACGACATGCTGCGCGCCGTCCTCACCGACGACGGCCGCCAGCAGATCCGCGCCACCGCCCCGCCCTGGACCCTGAGCGTCCACGACACCGCGGACCGCGCCGCGTTCACCGCCCGGGCCGCCGAGGTCCGCGGGCGACTCGCACACCGTCACTACCCGGCCGGGCAGTGGCCCCCCTTCACCGTCGAGGCCACCCGCCGCGCCGACGGCGGCGGCCGGATCCACCTCAGCATCGACGCGCTGATCACCGACGGCCAGGGCCTGGACCTGCTCACCGCCCAGTGGCAGGCGTGCTACGACGACCCCCGGCACCCCCTCCCCGCCCCCGCCACCGGACTCACCGTCCGGGACTGCGTCACCGCCCTGGACGCCGCCCGGCACACCCCCGGGCACCGCCGCGACCTCGACCACTGGGTGGAACGGATCCGCCGACTCCCCGGCGCCCCCGGCCTGTTCACCGACGCCCCGGAAGAGCGCCCCGACGGTCTGCCGTGCCTGCGCCGGACCACCCGCACCGCCGCCCTCCCGCCCGCCGTGTGGCAGGCCCTCCAGGACCGTGCGGCGGCACTGGAGGTCTCGCCGACCGCCCTGGTGCTCACCGTCTTCACCGAGGCACTCGCCCGGCACGGCGCCCACCGCCCGTACGCGCTCGTCGTCACCACCAGCCGCCGCCCCCATCTCCCGCCCGAAGCGGACCAGTTGGTGGGCCCGTTCACCGGTACCGCGCTCGTCGAGGCGGTCCCGCCGTATGCGCACCCGTTCGACGAGGCGGCCCGGCTGACCCACCGCGAACTGTGGGACGCACTGGAGCGCTCCGGGGTCTGCGCGGTCGCCGCCGGGCGCGAACTGCGCGCCCGCGACCGGGGCCGCGGCCCCGCGCCGCTGCCGGTCGTCTTCACCAGCATGCTCGACACCGCCGGCCGCCCCCGCGACCGCGGCTTCGCCGCCCGCACCGGCTACGCCGTCAGCCAGACCACCGGCATCTGGCTCGACCACCAGATGTGGGAACAGGACGGCGCGCTCCACCTGCGCTGGGACACCGCCGACGCCCGCTTCACCCCCGGCACCGCGGACGCCGCGTTCGCCGCCCTCTGCAACGGCCTGCGCGCCACCGCCCTCACCACCGCCCCCACCACCCGCCCGCTCAACGACCTCCAACAGGCGTACTTCGTGCCCCGCGCCACCGCCGACCCCGGCCCCTGGCGCGGCTGCCAGGTCGTCACCTCCTACGACAGCGAGGAACGGATCGACCCGGTCCGGCTGTCCGCCGCCGTGACCAAGCTGGCCGCGGCCTACGACGTCCTGCGCAGCGCGGTCACCCACGACGGCACCATCGAGGTGTGCGCCCGGGCGCCCGAGCAGTGGACGGTACCCGTCATCGGCCCCGGCCCCGACGGCGCCGCCCCCTGCCCGGACGCCGTCCGGGAGGCGATGGCCGCCGCGCCCTTCCCGCTCGGCCGCCACCCGCAGTTCGAGGTGCGCGTCACCCGCGGCACCGCGACGCCCCCCACCGAGGCGACGGGCCCGGCCGCGTCCGACACCGACACCGACACCGTCCACCTGGTCGTCGACCTCACCCTCGCCGACGCCCGCAGCATCCACCTCATCGGCCGCGAACTGATGCGGCTGTACGCCGACCCGGCCGCCGCCCCGCGCCCCGTCGAACCCCGCCCCGAGGAGGGCACCGCACCGCCCGCCGACCCCGACCACTGGCCGCGGCGACTGCGCGACCTCCCGCCCGGCATCCCCGCCGCCCGCACCGCCCCCGACGGCACCCCGCCGCGCCGGATCCGCCTCCAGGCCGCCCCGCTCGCCTGGCAGCCGTTCGCCGACCGCTGCGCCGCCCACGGACTGTCCCCGGACGCCGTCCTGTTCACCGCCTTCTGCGAGGCGCTGGCCCGCCGCCACGGCGCCGGCTTCGCGCTGCCCGTCGTCCGCTGGGACCACACCGGCGACCAGCACCGGCCGGCCGAACACACCGCCCTCAGCTGGCTGCCCTGCGCCCCGCCCGCAATGCCGTTCACCGACCGCGCCCGCCACTGCCAGCACACCCTCGACGAGGACCGGACGGTCCCCACCAGCGGCCTGCCCGAGCTACGGCGCACCGCCGCCCGCACCGGCACCGCCGGCCACCCCGTCGTCTACACCTCCGTCCTGGACCTCACCGACCGGCCACTGCCCCCCGGCAGCACCGCCGGCCCCTGGCTGAGCTGCACCCCCGACGTCACCCTGGACTGCATCACCACCGTGGACGCCGGACTGCTCCACCTCGCCTGGGACGCGGTCGAGCCGGAGGCCCCGGAGGACGGCTGGGGCGAGGCGTTCGCGGCGTACACCGCGGCCGTACGGCGGTTGGCGACGGACGACGCGGAATGGGACGGGCCCGCGCCGGACGCCCCGCAGCCGCTTCCGGCGAAGACCCCGGCCCCCGGCGCCCTCACCGACGCCGAACTCCACACCCTCCTCCACACCTGGAACGACACCGCCCACGACTTCCCCGCCGACCGGCTGATGCACCAGCCCTTCGAGGAGCACGCCGCCCAGCGGCCGGATGCCGAGGCGCTGCGCTGGCGCGGCGGCACCATGACCTACCGGGAACTCAACCGGCGCGCCAACCGCCTCGCCCGGGAACTCCGCACCCGCGGCGTCGGCCCGGAGACCGTGGTCGCGGTCAGCGTGCCGCGCGGCCCGATGATGATCGCCGCGGTCCTCGGCGTCCTCAAGGCCGGCGGGGTCTACCTCCCGATGGAGCCGTACCTGCCCGCCGAACGCGCCGCGGTCATCCTGGAGGAGGCCGACGCCGCCCTGGTCATCACCACCGAGGACCGCGACGGCTGGCCCGTCCCCGACGGCGTCGGCCGGCTCTGCGCCACCGCCGCGACCCGGGGCCCGCACCCCGCCGACGCCGACCACGACCCCGACCCGACGACCGGGCCCCAGCACACCGCCTACATCATCTTCACCTCCGGCAGCACCGGCCGCCCCAAAGGCGTCGCGGTCGCCCACCGCCCGGTCCTCAACCTCCTCAACTGGTGCTACCGCACCTTCGACTTCGGCCCGCACGACCTGGGCCTGTGCGTCACCTCGCTCGGCTTCGACCTCTCGGTCTTCGACGTCTTCGGGCTGCTGGGCCGCGGCGCCGCCCTCTACCTCGCCGACGAGGAGCAGCAGCGCGACCCGGCGCTCCTCCTGGACGTCCTGCTCGACGAACCGGTCACCTTCTGGAACTCCGCGCCCACCACCCTCGCCCAGATCGGCCCGCTGCTCGACGGCCGGCAGGATGCCCCCGGCACCGGCGACCTGCGGTTGGTCTTCCTCAGCGGCGACTACACCCCGCTGTCCCTGCCCGACGAGATCCGCGCGGTCTTCCCCCGCGCCGATCTGATCAGCCTGGGCGGCGCGACCGAGGCCACCGTCTGGTCCAACTGGTTCCGGATCGGCGCCATCGACCCGGAGTGGCGCAGCATCCCCTACGGCAAGCCCATCGACAACTGCCGCTACCACGTGCTCGACGCCCGGCTGCGCCCCTGTCCCGTCGGCGTCGAGGGCGACCTCTACATCGGCGGTGAGTGCCTGGCGCTGGGATACGTCAACCAGCCCACGCTCACCGCCGAACGCTTCCTGCCCGACCCCTTCCGGGACGACCCCGATGAGCGGCTCTACAAGACCGGCGACCGCGCCTGCTACTTCCCCGACGGCAACCTCTGCTTCCTGGGCCGGGCCGACGGCCAGGTCAAGATCCGCGGCTTCCGGGTGGAACTCGCCGAGATCGAACACCGGTTGCGCGCCCACGAGGCCGTCAAGGAGGCCGTGGTGCTGGCCCGCGAGGACGGCTGCGGCGACCGCAAACTGGTCGGCTACGTCGTCCCGCGCCCCGGCGCGGCGTGCACCGGACGGGACCTGCGGGCCTTCGCGGCCCAGGCCCTGCCGGAGTACATGATCCCCAACTTCCTCGGCTTCCTGACCGCCTTCCCGGCCACCGCCAACGGCAAGTTGGACCGGTCGGCGCTGCCCTGGCCGCTGACGCAGGACCAGCTGACCGGGCCGACCGCCGAGAGCGCCGGGACCCCCGAGGTCGCCGCCGCGCCGGCCGGCGGACCGGGTCGGGCCCCGGCGCCCCGGCCCACCGGGCCCTCGCACGCCGAGCTGTGCGCGGAGATCGCCCGGCTGTTCGCGGAGGCGCTGGGGGTGCCGTCGGTGGACGCCGAGGCCGACCTCTGGGACCAGGGCGCGACCTCGTTCACCATGGTCAGGGTCTCCGGCGCCCTCCAGCGCGCCCACCGGCAGCGGGTACCGGTATCGGCGCTGCTGGACGAGCCGACGGTGAGCGGCATCGCGCGGTGGGTGCGGACCCATCTCCTGGGAGCGGCCGAGCCCGAACCGGAGCCCGAGCCCACGCCCGAACCGGCGCCCGCCCCCGCCCCCACGCCTGCCTCCGCTCCCGCCTCCGTCGACTTCTTCTCCCCGGAGGACCGGGACCGCTTCAAGCGGCAGCACTGGAACCGGCGCCCGGAGGAGCCGGACACCCCCGAAACCCCCCTGGAAACCGTGGAGTTCGAGGCGGAGCTGTACGCCTGGCGGGCCAGCCGCCGGGACTTCGGCGCGGGTCCCGTCCCGTACGCCGACTTCTGCCGGCTGCTGAGCCTGCTGCGCGCGGCACCGGCCGACGGGACCGCCCGCGCCCTGTACCCCTCGGCCGGCGACACCTACGCCGTCCAGGTCTACCTCCACCTCACCCCGGACGCCGTCGACGGCCTCGGCGCCGGGCTCTACTACTACGACCCGGACCGGCACGCCCTGCGACTCCTCGACGCCGACGGCCGGCTCGACGGCCGCAGCCACTTCTACTACAACCGCCCGGTCTTCGACCGCTCGCGGTTCGGCGTCTACCTCTTCGGCCAGCGGCACGGCATCGAGCCGCTGTACGGGGACGAGAGCCTGCGCTACCTCACCCTGGAATCCGGCTACCTGGGGCAGCTGCTGCTGATGGGGCAGGCCGCCTGCGGCATCGGACTGTGCCCGATCGGCGCCCTCAACACCGACCGGCTGCGCGCCCAACTGGGCCTGGACGAGGGGCACGTCTTCCTCCAGGCGTTCCTGGGCGGCGCCGCCGCACACCCGGAACGCTCGGCGGCCGGCACCCGTCCGGTCTTCGCCGACCCCGAGCCGACCGGCCCGGCGGCCCCGGCGGCGGAGCCCACGGCCGCCACCCCCACCGCCGTCATCGGGATGGCCGGCCGCTTCCCCGGCGCCGACGACCTGGACGCCTTCTGGGACGACCTGCTGGCCGGCCGGGACGCGGTCCGCCCGCTGCCCGCCACCCGCACCGAGGCCGCCCCGCCCGGCGCCCCCGCCACCGGCGGTTTCCTCGACGACATCGACCGCTTCGACAGCCTGCGCTTCCACGTCGCACCGCAGGAGGCGGGCACCGTCGACCCGCAGGCCCGGCTGATGCTGCACACCGTCTGGCAGTGCCTGGAGGACTCCGGACACACCGCCCGGTCGCTGCGGGAGTCGGCCGGCCGGGTCGGGGTGTTCGTCGGCGCGATGTGGCACGACCACCGGCAGCAGGGCGCCGACCACTGGGCCGACGGCGGCCCCGCGCACACCCCCGCCACCGCCTCCGACATCGCCAACCGCGTCTCGCACTTCTTCGACTTCCGCGGCCCCAGCCTCGCCGTGGACACCTCCTGCTCGTCCTCGCTGGCCGCGCTGCACCTGGCGGTGGCGAGCCTGCGCCGCGGCGAGTGCGGGGCCGCGGTGGTCGGCGCGGTCAACCTCTTCGGCCACCCGTACCACTGGGGCCTGCTCGACGGCATGGAACTGCTCGCCACCGGTGCCCCGCGCGGCGCGTACGCCGCGGACGGCAGCGGCTGGCGCCCGGGGGAGGGCGCCGGGGTGCTGCTGCTGCGGCCGGCGGCCGCCGCCGAACGCGCCCGGGACACCGTGCACGGCCTGATCGAGGGCACCCGGATCGCCCACGCCGGGCGCGCCCCGCGCTACGGCGCCCCGCGCACCGAGGCCCTCACCGACTCGCTGGCCAGGGCGCTCGCCGACGCCGGGGTGACCCCCGACGACCTCGACTACGTGGAGTGCGCGGCGGCCGGCGCGGGCATCGCGGACGCCGCGGAACTGGAGGCCCTCGGTTCCGTGCTGGCCCGCGGCGCCGACGTCCCGCCGGTGCCGGTCGGCACCCTCAAGCCCAACATCGGCCACCTGGAGGCCGCTTCGGGCATCTCGCAGCTCATCAAGGTGTTGCTCCAGATGCGGCACGGCACCCTCGCCCCGACCCTGGTCGCCGCCGACCGCAGCCCGCTGGTGGACTGGCCGGGCCTCCCCGTGGAGGTGGTCGACCGGCCCCGGGCGTGGCCGGTCCGGGCCGCCGACGGCCGTGCCACGGCCCTGGTCAACGCGGTCGGCGCCACCGGCTCGTACGGACACGCGCTGATCCGGGCACCCCACCGGGACGTACCGGCCGGCGACCGCGCGGACCGGGCCCGGGAGGCCGCGCCGCACTCCCCGGCGCCGCGCGGCCCCCGTACCGTCGTGCTCTCCGCCGAGTCCCCGGAAGGGCTCACCGACGCCGCCCGCCGGCTCCGCGACCACCTGGCCACCACCGGCCGCCACACCGACCCGGACGATCTGGCCTGGACGCTCCAGACCGGCCGGGTCCCGCTCGCCGCCCGGTTGACGCTGGACGCCGACGGTCTGGACGGGGTCCGTGCCGGACTGACCGCCTTCCTCGACGGCCGGCGCCACCCCGGCCTGGCCACCGGCACCGCCGACCCGGCCCTGGCCGCCGCCCCGCCGGCCGCCGCCCCGGACTCCGCCGCCTCGGACCCCGCCACCGCGGTCGCGGACTGGCGGCGCGGCCACCAGGTCGACTTCGCCCGGCTGTGGACCGTCCCCGCCCGCCGCATCCCGCTGCCGGTCCGCGCCCTGGGCGGTGAACGACACCGGCTGGCGCCCGAGCGGCCGGCGGAGCCACCGCAGCCGACCCCGAGGGCGCCGGAGCGGGTCACCACCCCCGCCACCACCCCGATCGCCTCCCCGACGGCCGCGCCGGCCGCGGCTGTCCCGGCCTCCGCCGAGCGCTACCTCCTCGACCGCTACGCCGAGGCCAGCGGCATCCCGACCGACCGGCTGCACCCCCGCGTCCCGCTGGAGAACTACGGGCTCAGCTCCCACCTGGTCTCCCTGCTCAACGACCGCTTCGAGCGGGAGATCGGCGGGGTCTCACCCACCGTCCTCTACGAGTACCCGGACCTCGCCGGCGTCGCGGGCCATCTGGTCCGCCACCACCGGGGACCGTGGACGGAGCCGGAGCCCCCGCCCGCCGCAGCACACCAGGACACGGCACCCGACGCAGCGAACCCCGACGCAGCGAACCCCGGCACGGGAGACTCCGCCACGGGGGACCCTGGCACCGACGCCCCCGGCACCGACGACCCCATCGCCGTCATCGGTATCGCCGGCCGCTACCCCCAGGCCCCCGACCTGGACCGCTTCTGGCGCAACCTGGTCGACGGCCGGGACTGCGTCGGCCCGCTGCCCGCCGAGCGGGTCCGCGAGGGCTGGCCGTCCGAGCTGATGTGGGGCGGCTTCCTCGACGGCGTGGACCGGTTCGACCCGCTGCTGTTCGGGATCTCCCCGCGGGACGCCCAGCTGATGGACCCTCAGGAACGCCAGTTCCTGGAGGTGGCCTGGGAGACGCTGGAGGACGCCGGCTGCACCAGGGCCAAGATCCGTGACCGACTCGACTCCCGGGTCGGGGTGTTCGTCGGGACGATGTACAACGAGTACCCGTTCTTCGGCGTGGAGCGCTCCCTGCTCGGCGAGCCGGCCGACACCGGATCCGCGGTGGCCGGCATCGCCAACCGCGTCTCGTACTTCCTCGACCTGCACGGCCCCAGCCTGGCCGTGGACACCATGTGCTCGTCCTCGCTGACCGCACTGCACCTGGCGGTGGCGAGCCTGCGCCGCGGGGAGTGCGCCGCGGCCCTGGTGGGCGGGGTCAACCTCTCGCTGCACCCGCACAAGTTCCGCCAGCAGGCCCGGCTGAAGATGGCCTCCGCCGACCACCGCTGCCGCAGCTTCGGGGCGGGCGGCGACGGCTTCGTCCCCGCCGAGGGCGTCGGCGCGGTACTGCTCAAACCGCTCTCCGCCGCCCGCGCCGACGGCGACCGGATCCACGCAGTCATCCGGGCCACCGCCGTCAACCACGGCGGCAAGACCAACGGCTACATGGTCCCCAACCCCGTCGCCCAGGGCGAGTTGGTACGCACCGCGCTGCGGCGGGCCGGCGTCGAACCGTCCGACCTCGGCTACCTGGAGGCGCACGGCACCGGCACCGAACTCGGCGACCCGGTCGAGATCAACGGTCTGACCCGGGCCTTCGACGGGGCGATGCCGGCCCGCGGCAGCTGCGCGATCGGCTCGGTGAAGTCCAACATCGGTCACGCCGAGGCCGCCGCCGGCATGGCCGGCCTCGCCAAGGTCGTCCTCCAGCTGCGCCACCGCACCCTGGTGCCGTCACTGCACTCCCGTGACCTCAACCCGGCCGTGGACTGGGCCGGTTCGCCCTTCCACGTCCCCCAGGAGTCCCAACCCTGGGACGCCCGCCGCGGCCCCGACGGCACCCCGCTGCCGCGCCGGGCCGGGATCAGTTCCTTCGGGGCGGGCGGCGCCAACGCCCACGTGGTGGTGGAGGAGTACCTGCCCGCCCCGGCGGCCCCGGTGCCCGCCGCATCCGGACCGCAGCTGATCGTGCTCTCCGCCCACGACGCGGAACGGCTGCGCGCCCTGGCGGCCCGACTCCGCGACCGCCTCACCCAGAACCCCGCCACCGTCCCGCCGCCCGCGCTCGCCGACGTGGCCCACACGCTCCAGAGCGGCCGGGAACCGCTGCGCGAGCGCCTCGCCGTGGTCGTGCACGACCTGCCGGAACTCGTCGGGCACCTGGACCGGTTCGCGGCCGGCGCGGCGGACGGCCCGGTCCACGACCGCACCCCGGGGGCCGCGCACCCCGAGGGCCCGCTCGCCGCCCCGGAACCCGGCGCCGACCCGGTCGCCGAGCTGTGGCGGCTGGCCCGGCACTGGACCCGCGGCGGCGCGGTCGACTGGTCCGCCCTGCACCCGGCGCGCCCCCGGCTGATCGCCCTCCCGTCGTACCCGTTCGCCGGGCACCGCTACTGGCTGCCCGAACCCCGGCGGCCGCACGCCCCGTCGGCCGCCCCCGCCCGCCCCGGGATCCCGCTGCACGCCTGCGGCTGGGAGCCCGTACCGGGCCCGCGCCCGGCCGGTGAAGTGCGCGGCCGGACCCTGTGCCTCTTCGCCGAGCACAGCGAACCGCTGGCCCGCACGATCGCCCAACTCCTCGGCCCGGAAAGGGTGTTGCTGGTCCGGGAGGGTGCCGACGCCGGCGACGGCGTGCCCGCCTTCGCCTCCGAGCGGGAGGCCGCACGGATCATCAACCGGGCCCTGGCCCAGCACCCCGACCTCACCCACTGGCTCGACCTGACCGACCTCGGCCGACCGGCCCTCGACGGCCCCGGCCCCTGGACCTGCCGGCTGCTGATGCTCCAGCGGCTGGTGCGCCAACTCCGCCGCACCGGCTGCCGGATCCTCCAGGTGACCGGCGGACTGTACGGCCTGCCGGGCCCCGCACCGACCCTCGCCGGCGCGCGACTGGCCGGCTTCGTACGGATGCTGGGCGCCGAGTACGGGAAGGTCGCCGCCACCGTACTGGACCTGGACCCGGCCGCCGCCGGCCCGACCGACACCGCACGAGCGATCCTCGCCGAACTTGCCGCGCCGGACGCCCCGCACCAGGTCTGCCTCCGGGACGGCGTACGCCACCGCCCCGCCCTCACCGCACTGCCCGCCACCGACCCGGGCCCGCTGCGCTGCGCCGACGACCGGGCCTACCTCGTCACCGGTGGCACCCGCGGCATCGGCGCCCTGGTGGCCCGGCTCCTGGTCCGGCGCGGCGCTCGACGGATCGCCCTGACCGGCGGCCGCACCCTGCCGCCGCGCACCCGATGGGCCGCCCTCGACCCCCGGACGCCCGAGGGCGCCACCGCCGCCCTGGTCTCCGAGCTGGAGGCCGCCGGCACCCACGTCCTGCTGCACTCCGGGCCGCTCAGCGACCGGGACCGCACCGCGGACTTCCTGACGGAGGTGCGCCGCACCCTCGGGCCGCTCGGCGGGGTCGTGCACTGCGCCGGCCGCGGACCGCTGGGCCGCCCCTCGTTCGTCGGCAAGGACCTCGCCGACTTCGCCCCGGTCCTCGAACCCAAGACGACCGGATTGGAGACCCTGGCCGAGCTGTGCGCCGCCGACCGGCCGGAGTTCTTCGTGCTGTTCTCCTCGCTGTCGGCGCTCGCGCCCGCCCTCGCCGCCGGCGTCAGCGACTACTCCGCCGCCAACGCCTTCCTCGACTCCTTCGCCGAACACCAGGCACGGTCCGGACGGCCGTGGTTCCGGTCGGTGGTCTGGCCGACCTGGAGCGAGGCCGGCATGGGCGCCGCCAAGCCGGACGGCTGCGCCGCGGCCGGCGTCGGACCGCTCACCGACGAGGACGGGCTGCGCGTCCTGGAACGGGTGCTGCACCTGCCGCCCGAGCACGTACGGGTGGTGCCCTGCCCACCGCTGGACGGCGTACCGGCCGACCCCCGGGCGCTCCTGGGGCACCCGGCGGAGCCGGCCCCCGCCACCGACCCCACCACCTCTGAGGAGGAGACCGCCGTGCGGACCACCCCGGACCACGGGCTGCCGTCACCTGCCGCGCCGCCCTGGCTCGCCCCCCTGTTCAGCGAGCTGCTGGCGATCCCGGAGGACGACCTCGACCCCACCGAGCTCTTCGGCGACCTGGGCGTGGAGTCCGTGATGCTGGGCGAACTCCTCGAACGCATCGAGGAGAAGATGGGCCGCCCACTGGACCCCGGAACCCTCCTGGACCACCCCACCCTCGACCAGCTCGGCCCGCACCTGGCCGCCCTCGGCGCCCCGATGACCACCGGCCCGGCCACCGACGCCGCTCCGGCCACCGACGCCGCTCCGGCCCCGTCCGGCGCGGAGGCACCCGCCGCCCCCGCCCCGACAGCCACCCCGGCAGCCGCCCCGGCACCGGCCCCCGAGCCCCCCGCCGCGGCCCCCGACAAGATCGCCGTCATCGGTCTGGCCGGCCGCTTCCCGGGCGCCCCGGACGCGGCCGCGTACTGGGAGAACCTGCTCGCCGGGGCGTGCGCCGTCGACGAGGTGCCGGTCGCCCGCTGGGACACCGCCGCGCTCTACAGCCCCGACCACGCACCGGGCCGCAGCATCAGCAAATGGGGCGGATTCCTCGACGGCATCGAGGAGTTCGACCCGGAGTACTTCCGGATGACCGACGACGAGGCGCGCTGCCTGGACCCCGCCGTCCGGCTCTTCCTGGAAGGCACCGCGCAGTGCCTCGCGGACGCCGGCTACCGCGAGACGGAGCTGGCCGGCCGCGACGTGGGGGTCTTCGCCGGGGCGCGGATGTCCGGCTACGGACGGCGCGCCGCTGACCGCCGGGACGCCGTGGGCATGGGCTCCGACCAGAACTTCATCGCCGCCCGGGTCGCCCACCACTACGACCTGCACGGCCCCAACCTCGTCGTCGACAGCGCCTGCTCCTCCTCGCTCGTCGCCCTCCAACTCGCCTGCCGCAGCCTGCGCGACGGCGAATCCGAACTGGCCCTGGCCGGCGGGGTGGACATCCTCCTCGACGAGGAGCCCTACCTCGACTTCAGCGCCGCCCGGGCGCTCTCCCGGCGGGGCCGCTGCGCTACCTTCGACGAGCGCGCCGACGGCTTCGTACCGGGCGAGGGCTGCGGAGTCGTCCTGCTCAAACCGCTGGCCGCGGCGTTGCGCGACGGCGACCGGATCCACGCCGTCATCGACGCGGTGGCGGTCAACAACGACGGCCGCACCATGGGCCTGACCACCCCCAACCCGGCCGCCCAGGCCAAGGTCGTCCGCCGGGCGCTGGCCGCCGGCGGCCGCAGCCCCGAGGACATCGGGCTGATCGAGGCGCACGGCACGGGCACCATGATCGGCGACCCGATCGAACTGCGCGCCCTGACCGAGGTGTTCCGCGAGGCCACCGACCGCACCGGCTTCTGTGCCATCGGCAGCGTCAAGAGCAACGTCGGGCACCTGCTGAGCGCCGCCGGCATGGCCGGTTTCCTCAAGGCCGTCCTCGCGGTGCGCGAGGGCCGGATCCCGCCGACGCTCTTCTGCGACCGGCCCAACCCCCGCTTCGACTTCGCCGCCTCGCCGTTCCGGCCCGCCCGCACCGCCTTGGAATGGGCCCCCGACGACGGCCGGGTCCGCGCCGCCGGCGTCAGCGCGTTCGGCCTGGGCGGCACCAACGCCCATGTGATCACCAGCCAGTTGGACCCGGCGCTGGCGGCCCGGCACACCCCGCGGCCGGCGCTGTCCGATCCGCACTTCCGGCGCCGCCGCCTGTGGCTGGAGAAGCCCGCGGATGCCCGGCCGGCCGGCCCACCGCCGACGCCGGCCGCCGACGCCGCCCCGGCCACCGCGCCCCGCCGCCGCCTCAGCGCCTCCATCCTCGGCCTGCACTTCGCCCCCGCCCCGGCCGGCCCCGCACCCACCACCACCGTCCCGGCCCTCGACACCGCAGCGGCCACGCAGGAAGGACAGCCGTGTTGAACTCCCCTTCCGCACCGGACCCCGGCCACGAACTGGTCTGCCACCTGGTCCTCGCGCACTCCGACTTCATCATGCAGAACCACCGGGTGCACGGGGTGTCCGTGATGCCGGGCGTCACCTTCCTCGACATCGTCTTCCGCATCCTGCGCGACCGCGGTTTCGACACCGCCCACGCCGAACTCCGCAACGTCCTCTTCCACGAGGCCATCGCCACCGCCGAGGGCTTCGACTGCGACATCCGGGTCTCGGTGTCCGTTCCCACCGACGGCAGCCGCTGGATCACCGCCGAGAGCCGCCGCCGCGAGAACGGCGCCCCGGTCACCACCTACCGCGAGAACTTCCGCGGCGAACTGGTCTTCCGCGACGCCCCCGAACCGCCGCCGCTCGACCTCGACACCCTGCGCAGCACCGCCCTGCGCGTCGTCGACCTCGACGAGATGTACGCCCGGGCCCGCGCCGAGGAGATCCGGCACGGCTCCGCGATGCGCTGCTTCGGCCGGCTCTACTACGGCGACGGGCGGCTGCTCGCCGAACTCGGCCTGGACCCCGAGGCCGCCGAACTCGACGGCCACTTCCACCTGCACCCGGCCAAGATGGACTGCACCACCATCGCCGCGTTCGCCCAGGTCCCGCCGGAGAGCGACGACCCGTTCATCCCGGTCTTCATCGAGTCGTTCCGGGCCCCGCGCCCGCTCACCGGCACCGCCTACGCCTACATGCCGCACCCCGAGACGCTCGCCCAGTCCGGCGACGTGATGCACAACGACTGCGCGCTCTACGACGCCGACGGCCGCTTCCTCGCCGGCTTCACCAAGCTGATGTGCAAGCGCATCCGGCACGCCGGGCTGATCACCCGGCTGGTCACCGAGGACGGCCCGGACGGGTCCGACGACGGCTCGGTCGACGCCGTCCGCCGCCCCACCGCGGTCCTCACCGCCGGCTGCGCGGACCCCGGCATCGACGACGAGCGGACCGCCGACCCCACCGAGGTCACCGGCCACCTGCGCGGCATGATCGCCCGGATCCTCGGCAAGGACCCGGCCGCCCTCTCCACCAGCACCGGCTTCTACGAACTGGGCCTGGACTCCGGCCACATGCTCGACATCAGCCGCGAACTGGAGAAGTACGTCTGCTCCCCGCTGTACCCGACGCTGCTCTTCGAGTTCTCCGACATCGACTCGCTCGCCGCGCACCTGCACACCGAGTACGCGCCCCGGCTCCGCCCGGCCCCCGACCGCGACCCGGCGCCCGCCGCACCGGACACCCCGCCCGCGCCCGACGACACCGCAGAACCGACCCTCCGCTGCCACCGCCCCGTCTGGTCTCCGGCGGCCCCCCGACCCCCGGCCGACGGGACGCCCGCGGACCGCGCCCTCGTCCTGATCGGTGCCGCCGCCGCCACCGCCGCGGCACTCCGCACCGCCGCCGGCCCCGGCACCCGCGTCATCCGCGCCGAACGCGCCTCCGGCTACCAGCGACTGGGCCCCGACCACTACCGCCTCGACCCCACCGACCGCGACCAACTCGGCCGGATGCTGGGCGCGTTGCGGGACGAGGGCACCACTCCGGCCGGCTACGCCCGGCTCGCCCGGGTCCCGGCCCGCGCCGACGACGCCGCCGCGGTGCCCGAGGCGTACCGCGAATGCTGGGCGCTGGCCGCCGCCGTCACCGACACCCGACCGCTGCACCCCACCGCCCTGCTCTTCCTCCACCCGCACGACACCACCCCCACCCGCCCGCACCCGGAGGACGCCGCGCTGGGCGCGCTGGCCCGCACCGTCGCCGTCGAGGCGCCGGTGCTGCGCGCCCGCGCCGTCGGCCACCCGGCGGACCTGCCCGCCGACCGACTGGCGCGGCTCCTCGCCGACGAGACCGCCGACCTCTCCGCCGAGTCCGAGGTCCGGTACGCCGACGACGTCCGCCAGGCGGTCCGGTACGCGTCCGGGCCCGCCCCCACCGGCGGCGACGTGCTGCGTCCGGACGGCGTGTACCTGATCACCGGAGGCGGCGGCGGGCTCGCCGCGCTGATCACCGAGCGGCTGGTGGGCCGCGGACCGGTCCGGCTGCTCCTCACCGGCCGCAGCGCACCCGGCCCCGAACTGACCGGGCGGATCCGCGACTGGCAGGACCGCGGCGCCGCCGTGCACTACGTCCGCGGCGACATCGGCAACCTCGACGACGCCTACGCGGTCGCCGCCCGGGCCCGCGAGCTGTACGGCCGGATCGACGGGGTGTTCCACTGCGCCGGCACCGTCAAGGACGGCATGTTCTTCCGCAAGGACCCGGCGCAGACCGCGGCCGTGCTTGCCGCCAAGACCGCCGGCACCCGCCACCTGGACGCCGCCACCGCCGACGACGACCTGGCGTTCTTCGCGCTGTTCTCCTCCGTCTCGGCCTCCGTCGGCAACCCGGGTCAGGCCGACTACGCCTACGGCAACGCCTTCATGGAGCACTTCGCCGAGCGGCGCGCCGCCCGCACCGACCGCCGGGGCGCGTCGGTGGCCGTCGGCTGGCCGCTGTGGGCGGACGGCGGGATGCGGGTCTCCGACGACGCCCGGCACCGCTCGGCCGCCGGGACCGGACTGCACGCCCTGCCCACCGATGCCGGCCTGGACACCCTCTTCGCGCTGCTGGCCGACGACCGGGGCGCGCGGACCGTGGTCACCTACGGGGACCAGCGGCGCATCGAGGACCTGCTGCCGGCCCCCGAGCCGGTCCCCGAGTTGGTCCAGTCCGACGACCGGCAGACGTCCCCGTCCGACTCGGTCGCCGCCGCCTCTGGCTCGGCCACCGGTTCGGCCTCCGCCTCCTCTTCCGCTGCTTCAGCCGGGGGCGCCCCCACCGACCAGTCGGACGCCGTCGCCGTCATCGGCCTCGCCGGCCGCTATCCGCACGCCGACGACCTGGACGCCTTCTGGCGCAACCTCGCCGAGGGCCGTGACTGTGTCACCGAGGTCCCGGCCGACCGCTGGGACCACGACGCGATCCACGACCCCGAACCTGGCAAGGACGGCCGCACCTACGGCCGTTGGGGCGGCTTCCTCGACGGCGTGGACCGCTTCGACGCGGCCGCGTTCGGCATCTCCCGCCGCGAGGCCGAGCGGATGGACCCGCAGGAACGCCTCTTCCTCACCATCGGCCGGCAGGCCGTCGAGCACGCCGGCTACCGGCCGGACGCCCTGGTCGGCTCCCGCGTCGGTGTCTTCGCCGGCGTCATGTGGAACCACTACCAGCTCTTCACGGACGCGGACCCCTACCCCGACGCCGACGGCGATGGCGCCACGGGGGCGGACGGCGGCGCGGACCGCGGGGTGGCACCCACCGCGCTGCACTGCGCGGTAGCCAACCGCCTCTCCTACTGCCTGGGCCTCGCAGGCCCCAGCATGGCCGTCGACACCGCCTGCTCCTCCTCGCTCACCGCCCTCCACCTGGCCGTCGAGAGCCTGCGCCGAGGCGAGTGCACCATGGCCGTGGCCGGCGGCGTCAACCTCTCCGTCCACCCGCAGAAGTACCTCCAACTCGCCCAGGGGCGCTTCCTGTCCACCGACGGCCGTTGCCGCAGCTTCGGCGCCGACGGCGACGGCTACGTGCCCGGCGAGGGCGTCGGCGCCGTCCTGCTCAAACCGCTGGCGCAGGCGCAGGCCGACGGTGACACCGTCCACGGCGTGATCCGCGGCTCGTTCCTCAACCACTCCGGCCGCACCAGCGGCTTCACCGTCCCCAGCCCCGCCGCCCAGGCCGCCCTGATCGGCGAGACCCTGGCCCGCTCCGGTCTGGCGCCGGACAGCATCGGCTACATCGAGGCGCACGGCACCGGCACCTCGCTCGGCGACCCGATCGAGATCGCCGGACTCACCCAGGCGTACGCCAACGCCGGTATGGAACGTACGGAACGTAGAGAACACAGCAGTTGTCCGATCGGTTCGGTGAAGTCGAACATCGGCCACCTGGAGAGCGCGGCCGGCATCGCCGCGGTCACCAAGGTGCTGCTTCAGATGCGGCACCGCGAACTCGCCCCCTCGCTCCACGCCGAACGGCTCAACCCGTACATCGACTTCGCCGCCTCGCCCTTCCGCGTCCAGCGGGACCGCGCACCCTGGCGGCCCCCGGCGGGTAGCACCGTGCTCCGCGCCGGGATCAGCGCGTTCGGCGCGGGCGGCTCCAACGCCCATGTCCTACTGGAGAGCCCACCGCCGGAACCGGCCGACGCCACCCCCGCGGGACCCCAGCTGTTCGTGTACTCCGCGCCGGACGAGGCGCGGCTGCGCGAGGTCGTCCGGCGCCAGCTGGCCCACCTCGACCGGCTGGCGGCCGAGGGTGCCGACGGCGCCGGTACGGTCGAGGACGCCGCGGTGGCCCTGCTCACCGACGAGGTCGCCGCCGTCCTGGACGTGCCCCGTACCGCGGTCGACCCCCGCGAACCCCTCGCCGACCTGGGCCTCGACCCGGTCGCCGCCACCGAACTCCGCCGCCGGCTGGAGCACCGCCGCTCCGCCGGCGCACCGGTCGCCCTCGGCACCGCGATCGCCCTCGACACCGCGGTTGCCCTCGACGCCTCGATCGCCGAACTGGCCGGCCGGGCCGCCGCGGACCCGCGCACCGTCCCCCTGGCCGACATCGCCTACACCCTCCAGGTGGGCCGCGCCCAACTACCCGCCCGCCTGGCCGTCGTCGCCTCCGAACTCCCCACTCTGCACGCCACGTTGACGGCCTTCCTGGCGGGCGGGGAGCTCGGCGACGACGTCTTCACCGGCGCCGCGGAGCCGGCCGGGGGCACGGACCGGCCGCAGGACCACGACGAGCGGACCGCGGCCGGCGGGCGCGCCGTCGAACTGTTCCGGCAGGGCCGGTTGCACGGTCTGGCCCGGCTCTGGGCCGCCGGCACCGACGTGCCCTGGGAGGACTGCCGGCCCGCCGACGGCCCGCGTCCGCGCCGGGTCCCGCTGCCCGCCCACCCGCTCGACGAGCGGCCGTACTGGATCGGCCGCTGGCAGCGGTCCCGGGCCGAGCGCCGACACCCCGCGGTCGCCCCGGACACCGGCACCCCGGCCACGCCGACCGCCCCGGTCGCCGCCCGGCCGACACCGGCCCCGACGCCCCGCCCCGCCCCCGACCGTCCCGCCCTCGACCGCGCCGAGGCCGTCCGGGCCGTCGAGGACGCCGTCTGCGCCCGCCTCTACCTCGAACGCCACGAGATCGACGCCCGGTTGAGCTTCCACGAGATGGGCGTGGACTCGGTCGGTGCGGTGGAGATCGTCCGCGATCTGGGCGAACGCTTCGCCGTGGAGATCGACCCGGTGGCGCTCTTCGACCACCCGACCGTGACCCGTCTCGCCGACCACATCGGGGACCTGTGGCACCACACCCCGGCCCCTACGGAGCCCACGGCGACCGAAGGACCCCACGGGACCGACGACGCCCCCACGGCGGCGCCCGCCCCCGAAGCCCCCGCCTCCCCCGCCCCCACCGACACCACCGACATCGCCGTCATCGGCATGTCCGCCCGTTTCCCCGGCGCCGAAGACCTCGACGCCTTCTGGGCGAACCTCGCCGCCGGCCGCGACAGTTTCACCGAGGTGCCCGCCCACCGCTGGGCGGTCGACCGGGTCTTCGACCCCGACCGGCTCGCGCCCGGCCGCACCTACAGCAAATGGGCCGCCATGCTGCCCGACGTCGACCGGTTCGACGCCGCGTTCTTCCACCTCTCGCCGCTGGAGGCGGAGGTCATGGACCCACAACAGCGGCTCTTCCTCCAGCAGTCGCACGCCGCCCTGGAACACTCCGGATACGCGGTCGGCGGCCCCGAACGCACCCACTGCGGGGTCTTCGTCGGCTGCGCTCCCGGCGACTACTCGCTGCTGCTCGACCGGGCGGGCAAGGCCGACACCGGCCACGCCTTCCTCGGCACCACGAGCTCCCTCCTGCCGGCCCGGATCGGCTACTTCCTCAACCTCGACGGCCCCACCATGGCCGTCGACACCGCCTGCTCGTCGTCCCTGGTCGCGGTCCACCTGGCCGCCGACAGCATCCGGCGCGGCGAGTGCGCGATGGCCGTCGCCGGCGGGGTCGCCCTGATGGTCACCCCGCAACTCCACATCCGCGGCAGCAAGGTCGGCATGCTCTCCCCGCGCGGACGCTGCGTACCGTTCGACGCCGCGGCCGACGGCACGGTGCTCGGCGAGGGCGTCGGCGCCGTCGTCCTCAAACGCCTCGACCGCGCCCTGGCCGACGGCGACCACATCCACGGCGTCATCAAGGCCACCGGCGTCAACGGCGACGGCCGCACCAACGGCATCACCGCGCCCAGCGCGGCGTCCCAGGCCGCCCTGATCGCCGACGTCCACGACCGGGCCGGCGTGCACCCCGCCGACATCGGCTACGTCGAGGCGCACGGCACCGGCACCGCCCTCGGCGACCCGATCGAGGTCAAGGCGCTCACCGAGGTCTTCCGCCGGCACACCGACCGGGTCGGCTACTGCGGCCTGGGCACCGTCAAGGCCAACATCGGGCACACCACGATGGCCGCCGGAATCGCCGGCCTGCTCAAGGTCCTGCTGGCCCTGCGCCACCGCGAACTCCCGCCCGCGCCCGCCTTCGACACCCCCAACCCCAAGACCGACCTGCCCACCAGCCCCTTCTACGTCGTGCCGGACCGCCGTCCCTGGGAGCCCGGCCCCGGCGGCACCCGGATCGCCACCGTCAGCAGCTTCGGCTTCAGCGGCACCAACGCCCATGCGGTGCTCACCGAGGCCCCACGGCCGACCGCCCGCCCCGAAGAGCCCCACGGGGAACGACTGTTCCCGGTGTCCGCCCGCGACCAGGCGGCACTGGGCCGACTGCTCGGCGCCCTCGCCGACGCCATCCCGGACGACGCCCGCCCCGCCGACCTAGCCTTCACCCTCGGCGTCGGCCGCGCCCACCTCCCCGTGCGCGCCGCGGTCGTCGCCCGCGACACCCCCGAACTCCGCCGCAAACTCCGGCTGCTGGCCGTCGGTTCGACCGCGCCCGGCTGCTACCGCACCGGACCGGACGGCCCCGCGGCCACCGCCACACCGGAGGGGACCGGCGAACAGGACCTCGCCGCCCGCACCGGCGCCGCCGACCCCGACGTCCGCCGCACCGCCCTGGAAACCCTGGCCGCCGCCTACACCTCCGGCCACGACGTCGACTGGCGCGCCCTGCCGCACGGGCCGCACCCGCGCCGCACACCGCTGCCGACCTACCCGTTCGCCGCGGACCGGCACTGGGTGGAACTCCCGGCCCCCACCGGCGGCACCCACCCGGAGGCCACCGCCCCGGCCCCGCACCCGCTCCTCGGCACCCCGGCCGGCTCGCCCGGCGACCCCGACGGCGCCGTTCTGCCGGCCGCCGTCCCCGCCGACCACTGGGTGCTGGACCACCACCGGATCGGCGACGCCCCGGTCCTCCCCGGCGCCGCCGGACTCGACCTGGCGGTGGCCGCCGCGGCCCGCTGCGGCCTGTCCGGCCCGCTCACCCTGCACGGCGTCCAGTGGCTCCGGCTGATCGACGCCGAGGCCGCCGGTTCGCTGCGCCTGACCCTGACCCGCGACGGAACCACCACCGGCACGTACCGCTTCACCCTCACCACCGGCGACCACGGCGAGACCGTGTGCACCCGCGGACAGCTCACCGCCGCGCCCGACGGCCCGCCCCCGACCCCCGAAACCCTCGACCTCCGCGCGCTCACCGCCCGCTGTCCGCACACGATCCCGGCCGCCCGCTTCTACGCGGACTTCCGCGCCGGCGGCATCGCCTACGGCCCGACCTTCCAGGTCCTGGAGACGATCGCCTTCGGCGCGGACGACGTCCTGGGCGCCCTCCGCACCCCGCCCGGCACCGACGGTTTCGCCCTGCACCCCGCCCTGCTCGACGGCGCCCAGCAGACCATCGCGGCGCTGGAGGCCGGCAACGACGCCACCCTCGTGCCGTTCTCCGTCGAGCGGGTGGAGATCCTCGACGACCGCGCCCGGCCGGCCCACGCCCATGTGCAGCGCGCCGGACAGCACCGCTACACCGTGCGCCTCGCCGACGCCGACGGGCGGGTCTGCGTCCGCTACCACGGCCTCGCCCTGCGGGCCCGCCGCAACCCCGTCGACGCGATGATGCACCGGCCCGTCTGGCAGGACGCGACCCGCTCCGCCCCCGTCCCCGCACCGGACACCGGCCGCACCGCCGTCGTGCACACCCCCGCCGCGTTCCGGCTCGCCACCGCCCTCGCGGCCCGCACCGGAGCGGCCCTGGTCCCGCTGACCGGCTCCGCCGACACCGACCGCTGCACCGACCGCCCCGCGCTCCAACAGCCCCTGGACACCCTCTACTTCGTGGCGACCGCGGACGACGGGGACCGGACCGCCCCCGAGTCCGACCGCTCCGCCCTGGAGCTCTTCCGGCTCGTCAAGCACCTGATCACGACCGGCCGAACCCGGGACCGGCTGGCCCTGCGCCTCGTGCTCGGCGGCGCGGTCCCGGCCGACGACGCCGACCCGGTCCGCCCGGACGCCGCCGGGCTGCTCGGTCTGGCCCGGGCGATCGAATCCGAATGCCCCCGCTGGAGTGTCAGTTGCCTCGACGTCGGCGCCGGCCCGGACGCCGACCCGGCCGGTACCGCCGAGCGGATCACCGCCGAGCCGGGCACCGAACCCGTGGTGCTGCTGCGCGGCGCCCGCCGCCTGGAGCGGGTCTTCGCGCCGGTGCGGGTGCCCGCGCCGCAGGGCGTCGAGCCGTTCCGGGAGGGCGGCGTGTACGTGATCGCCGGCGGCGCCGGCGGCATCGGCTTCGCCCTCAGCCGGCTGCTCGCCCGGATCGCCCGCGCCCGACTGGTCTGGCTCGGCCGCCGCCCGGAGGACCCCGAACACCGGGCCAAGGCCGCCGAGATCGCGGCCCTGGGCGGTCAGGCCCGCTACCTCCGGGCGGACGTCGCCGACGAGTCCGCGCTGCGGACCGCGCTGGCCACCGTCCACGCGGAGTTCGGCCAGGTCAACGGCGCCCTGCACGCCGCCCTCGACCTGCGCGACCGCACCCTCGCCCACATGGACGAGGAGACCTTCCGCGCCGGACTCGCCCCCAAGGTCGCCGGCGTCACCGCCTTCGGCCGGGTCTTCGGCGCCGAACCGCTGGACTTCCTGCTGATCTTCTCCTCGGCGGTCTCCTTCGTCGAGGCCGGCGGACAGGCCAACTACGCGGCGGCCAGCACCTTCGAGGACGCCTACGCCCAGTGGCTGGACCGGCAGCGGCCGTACCCCGTCGCGGTCGTCAACTGGGGCTTCTGGGGCAGCGTCGGCGCGGTGGCCACCGACCGGATGCGGGACGCCTTCGCCAAGCTCGGCATCGGCTCCATCGAACCCGCCGAAGGCATGGCCGTGCTGCGCCGCATCATCAGCGCCGGGCTGCCGCAGACCCTCGCCATGAAGGCGGATCCGGCCGCACTGCCCGAGATGGGCATCCGGGTGGCGGGCGCGGACACCCCCGCAGCGAGCCCGACGGCGCCCGCCCCGGCCGCGGAATCCCCGGCCCCGCAAGCCGCACCCCGGCCGGCGTCCCCGACACGGCCCGCCGCATCTCCCACCACCCGCACCATCACCTCCACTACCCCCACCACCCCCCTCTCCGTCGACGCCGTCCGGGACTACGTCACGGGGGTCTTCGCCGAGGTGCTCAAGTACGGCGCGACCGCCCTGGACACCGCCGCCACCTTCGAGAACTTCGGCGTCGACTCCCTCGTCAGCCTCAACATCGTCAACCGCTTCGAACGCGACCTGGGCGACCTGCCGTCCACCCTGCTCTTCGAGTACATGACGATCGACCAGTTGACGGACCACTTCCGGGAGACGTACGCGGAACCACTGACCGCCCTGCTGGGTAGCGGAAGTGACGATGCATCAGCACCACTCGCCGTCCCGCCCCCGAGTCCGTCCCCGTCCCCGTCCCCATCCCCGTCCTCGTCCTCGGGCACGCCCGCGACGGACTCCGCCGACGCCACCCCCGCCGTCTTCACCCGCGCCCAGGAGGCGTTCGCCGAGGTCGAGGCGTACAGCCGGGACCTGCTGCGGCGCACCGTCCTCGGCTGGGACGCGGTACCGCGCCCGGGGGAGTACACGACCGTCGGTGAGCTGCGTTCCCGCCTCGGCGTGGTCGACCGGCACCGGCGGCTCTTCGACGCGGCGCTGAGCATCCTGCGCCGGTCGGGCGCGGCGACGGGCCCGGAGCCCGCCATCGGCACCGACGTTGGCACCGACGTCGGCACTGCCATCGGCACCGAGGAACGGGCCGCCTTCGGGCTGGCCACGGACGCCGCCTCGCCCGCCGCCCGGGTGGACGGCGCTCAGGTCGCCGCCCGCTACCCCGAGATGCGCGGCCACGTGACGCTCGTCGAACGCACCGCCGACGCCCTCGCCGAGGTGCTGGCCGGCCGCCGCAACCCGATGGACGTGCTGTTCCCCAAGGGATCGGTGGCGCTGGTCGAGCCGATCTACAAGGGCCAACCGATCGCCGACCACTACAACCAGCTGCTGGCAGAGGAGATCGCCGACGCGGCACGCCGGATCCACGCCGAGACCGGCCGGCCGGCCCGGATCCTGGAGATCGGCGCCGGTACCGGCGCCAGCTCGCAGACCGTGCTGCCCGCCCTGGCCGCCGCCCCGGACACCGCCCACTACTGGTACACCGACATCTCCCCGGCCTTCCTGCGCCACGGCGAGCGGGAGTTCGGCGCCGCCCACCCGTTCATGTCCTTCCGGACGCTGGATATCTCGCGCGACCCGCGCGAACAGGGCTTCGAACCGGGCAGCTTCGACGTCGTCTTCGGCACCCACGTCCTGCACGCCACACCGGACATGGACCGCACCCTGCGCAACATCCGCACCCTGCTCCGCCCCGGCGGCCTGCTGCTGGTCAACGAGATCACCCGGTTCTCCGACTTCCTCACCCTCACCTTCGGGCTGACCACCGGCTGGTGGATGTACGAGGACGCCGCCCGACGACTGCCGCACTCGCCGCTGCTGGCCCCGGCCCAGTGGCGGGACACCGCGGCGGCGGCCGGGCTGCGGACCGTCCGCACCCGCGGCCTACCCGGCATCCCGGTCGACGAGCTGGAGCAGTCGCTGGTGGTCGCCGAGCGCCCGGCCGAGGACCCGGCCGGCGGAGGCGGGCCGTCCGCGGAGTCCGTCCGCGCCTATGTGAGCGGGGTGTTCGCGGAGGTCCTCAAGTACGGTGCGGCCGACCTGGACCCGGCGGCGACCTTCGAGAACTTCGGCGTGGACTCGCTCGTCGGCCTCAACCTCGTCGACCGCTTCGAACAGGACCTCGGGGACCTGCCCGCGACCCTGCTCTTCGAGTACCCGACGATCGACCGGCTGGCGGAGTACCTGGCGGCGGAGCGGGGGGAGCGGCTGGCAACAGTGCTGGCGCCGGAGCCCCGGCTCTCGACGACGGCAATCAACCGTTCGCCGTCGACAGTGGCCGAGGAACCGACGGCTGCGGCCGAGGAAACGACGAGAACAGCCGAGGAAACGGCGAGAACGGCCGAGCAACCGACGGCGACGCCGGCCCCCACGGCCCTCTCCGCACCCCCGCTCGTCTCCGCCCCCCAGGACATCGCCGTCATCGGCGTCACCGGCCGCTATCCCCAGTCACCCGACCTCGACGCCTTCTGGTGCAACCTCGCCGAGGGCCGTAGCTGCATCACCGAGATCCCTGCCGAACGCTGGGACTGGCGAGACCACTTCGACCCCGAGAAGGGCAAGAAGCACCGCAGCTACAGCCGTTGGGGCGGCTTCCTGCGCGATATCGAGATGTTCGATGCGCCGCTCTTCGGCGTGTTGCCGCGCGACGCCGCCGACCTCGACCCGCAGGAACGCCTCTTCCTGGAGACCTGCTGGGAACTGCTGGAGACCACGGGCCACCTCGGCACCCACACCCACGAACCGGAGACCGGGGTCTTCGCCGGGCTGATGTACGGCGAGTACGGGCTGCTCTCGGCGGCCACCGACTGGCCCGAGGGCCGCTACGCCACCGGCCACTCCGCCTTCTGGTCGATGGCCAACCGGGTCTCCTACACCTTCGACCTGCAAGGCCCCAGCCTCGCCGTCGACTCCGCCTGCTCCTCCGCGCTCAGCGCCATCCAGCTGGCGTGCGAGAGCCTGCGCCGCGGCGAGTGCCGGATGGCCATCGCCGGCGGCACCAACCTGATCCTGCACCCCGCCCACTACGCAGCCCTGTGCGCCCGCACCATGCTCTCCGCCGGCGACGGGTGCCGGGTCTTCGACGCCGGTGCCGACGGCTTCGTACCCGGCGAGGGCGCCGGTGCGGTGCTGCTCAAACCGCTGGACCGGGCCGAGGCCGACGGCGACACCATCTGGGGCGTCATCAAGGGCGCGGTCAGCAACGCCGGCGGCAAGGTCAGCGGCTACACCGTGCCCAACCCCAACGCCCAGGCCAAGCTGGTCGCGGAGGCGCTCCGGCGCTCGGGCGTGCACCCGCGCACGGTCTCCTACGTCGAAGCGCACGGCACCGGCACCGCGCTCGGCGACCCGATCGAGATCGGCGGGCTGACCAAGGCGTTCCGGTCCGCCGGGACTGCTGGGACTGCCGGGTCCGCCGAGACCGCAGGGTCCGCCGGGTCCGCCGAGACTGCCGGGATCGCCGGGATCGCCGGGATCGCCGAGGCCGCCGGGTCCGCCGCGTCCGACACCGGCCACTGCGCCGTCGGATCGGTGAAGTCCAACATCGGCCACCTGGAGGGCGCGGCCGGGATCGCCGCGGTGACCAAGGTGCTGCTCCAGCTCAAGCACCGCACCCTCGTACCCACCATCAACCTCGACACCCTCAACCCGAAGATCGACTTCGCGGGTTCGCTGTTCCGGCCGCAGCGCACCGCCGAGCCCTGGGAGCGGCCGGTCGCCGACCTCGGCACCGGTGCCCGGGTCTGGCCGCGCCGCGCCGGAATCAGCTCGTTCGGAGCGGGAGGAGCCAACGTGCACATGGTGCTGGAGGAATACCGCGGCCCCGGCCCGGACCCGACTGCCACCCCGGACGCGGTCGCCGAACCGACCACCGCCACCGGGGAACCGGAACTGTTCGTGCTGTCCGCCCTCGACCGGGACACCCTCGCGGTGCACGCCGGACGGGTTGCCGACTTCCTCGACGGCCCCCAGGGCGCGACCACCCCGCTCGCCGACCTCGCGCACACCAGCCGCATCGGCCGCCGGGAACTACCGGAACGCCTCGCGGTGACAGCTTCTTCACACTCTCAACTCGCCGCAGCCCTACGGAAGTTCGCGCGGGACGGGGAAGTCTCCTCGGTGCCGGGGGCGGTGTGCGTGGGTACGGCCGTCAAGGGCGGACCCACGGACGGCCCGGACGGGGACGCCCTCGCCGCCGCGCTGGCCGGACGCCAATGGGCCGGACCGGCCGCGTACTGGGTGCGCGGCGGCCGGGTCGACTGGCGCGAGGTGCCCGGTGCGGCGGCCCGCCGGCGGGTGGCGTTCCCGACGTACCCGTTCCGCCGCAGCCGCCACTGGGTGACCGACGACCCCCGGCACCTGGCACCGGGGGCGGTGCGAACGGTCCCGGCGGCGGCAGCCAGCGACACGACGGCAGCCAGCGACACGACGACAGCCGGTGATGCGACGGCGGCCGGTGGCGCAACGCCGGCTCCGCATCAGGAGGTGGCTCCGCATCAGGAACAGCCGCCGGTCCCGCAGGCGGCGGCGGTCGCGCACCCCGGGCACACCCCGACCCAGGGCGTCACCCGGGCCCCGCAGGAGGACCCCGCCCCGGAGACCCGGCCCGCGCCCGCCCCCCTCCCGCCCGGCGCCGTCGAGCGCCGCGCCAACCACCCCGCCCTCGCCTTCGCCGATCACCACCGCATCGCCGGGGCCCGCTGGGTGCCCGGAGTGGCCCTGCTGGAGGCGGCCCGCGAGGCGGGCCCGGAAGGCGGCCTCGGCTTCCCCTTCCGCATCGGGTCGGTGCGCTGGCTGGCGCCGGCCGACCTCGACGCCGGTACCCGGCGGATCGCCCTCGCCTACGCCGACCGCCCCGGGACCGGCACGACCTTCCAGATCACCGACCCGGACGCCGGCGGCCGTACCCTCGCCCGCGGCATCCTCACCGCGGGCGGCCCGGACCCCGCACAGGAGCCCCCCGGGCACCTCGACCTGGCCGCGCTCCGCCGCCGCTGCCCCACCCAGCAGGACCTCTGCGAGTTCTACGACGCCTTCGCCGACAGCGGCCTGGAGTACGGCCGTTCGCTGCGCACCGTCGCCGGGCTCCGGTCCGGCGACGGGGAGTGCCTGGCCCGGCTGAGCCTGAGCCGGGTGCTGCGCCGGACCGGCCCGGTCTTCGCCCTGCACCCCGCCCTGCTGGACGGCGCCCTCCAGACCGTCTCGGCACTGTGTACCGGCGAACGGAGCTATCTGCCGGTCGGCATGGCCGAGTTGCGGGCCTATGGGCCGCTGCCCGCGGACAGTTGGGCGTACGTGCGTGAGGTCACCCCCGACGACCGGACCACCGGACACCGCCGCTTCGACCTCCGGCTGACCGACGGCGAAGGCCGGGTGCTCCAGGCTGTCGACGGCCTGGAGATCGCCCCGCGCGGCGCCGCGGCCGAGCCCACCGAAACCCGCTACCTACGGGCGACCTGGACCCCGGCCGCCCGCCGCGCCGACGCCGCCGGCGCGGACCGCCCGCCGCGCACCGTCCTCGTCTTCGGCGACGCCACGCCGACCCGCCACGCCCTGGCCCGCCAGCTGACGGACCACGGCAGCACCGTCCTGCACGCCACCGACGGCCCGGACTTCACGGCTCCCGAGGACGACGGACACCCGCACCCCACCTACACCCTCCGCACCGCCGACCCCACCCACCACACCCGGCTGATGGCCGAACTGGCCGACCGGGGGCAGCTCCCCGAGGCCATCGTCCACCTGGCCGACCCCGACCCCGCCCCCAACCCCGACGCCGCCACCGACGACACCGCGATGGCCGGCCGTGAGTTGCCGCCCGTCCTCTGGTCCGCGGTGGCGGTCCTCGCCCGGTCCGAACGTCCCGCCCTCCGCCTGGTGTACGTCCACCCCGCCGGCCCCGACGGCCCCGGCACCGCCGACCCCCGGCACACCGCCATCGGCGGGACCCTGCGCACCCTCGCCCTGGAACACCACAAGTTCGCCTCGGTGCGACTCGAACTGTCGCCAGAACAAGGGGAGTTGGCGGCCGGGGCGATCGTGGCGGAGCTGGCCGCCGCCACCCCCGGTGTCGTCGAGACCGCCTACGCCCCCGACGGCACCCGCACCGAGAAGCACCTGACGCCCTGCACCCCGCCGAACGTCCGGCTGTGCGATTTCCCGCTCCGGGACGGCGGCACCTATCTGATCACCGGCGGGGCCGGCGCCCTCGGGCTGCACTTCGCCGCCTTCCTCGCCGATCGCGCCCGCACCGCCACCCTCGTGCTCACCGGTCGCTCCCGTCCCGACGCGGCCACCGTCCGGCGCCTGGACGAACTGACCGAGGACGGCGTACGGGTCGTCCACCGGCGCGCGGACCTGCGCGACCCGGTCGCCGTACGGGAGTTGGTGGACTCCGTCACCGCCGAGTACGGCCCGCTGAACGGGGTGATCCACGCGGCCGGCGTCACCCACGACGCCCGCGCGGTCGCCAAGACACCGGACCAGGTCACCGCGGTGCTCGGGCCCAAGGTGCAGGGCACTCTGCACCTCGACGCGGCCACGGCGGACCAGCCGCTGGACTTCTTCGTCCTCTTCTCCTCCATGTCGGGCGAGTCCGGCAACCCGGGCCAGGCCGACTACGCCTACGCCAACGCCTTCCTCAACGCCTTCGCGGTCCGCCGCGAGGCCCTGCGCGCCACCGGCCGACGGGCCGGCCGCAGCCTGTCGATCGGCTGGCCGCTGTGGGCCGACGGCGGTATGACCGTCGACGACGCCACCCGCGAACTCTTCGTCCGCACCTGGAACATGGTGCCGCTGCCCACCCGCGCCGGCCTGCTGGCGTTCGTCCGGGGGCTGGCGTCGGAGCTGCCGGCGCTGTGCGTGGTGGAGGGGCTGATCCGCGACGACGCACCGGACGCGGAACCGGCCGGCGCCGCCCCGGAGCCGGCCGCCCAGGAACGGCCGGTCGCGGCGCCCTCCCTCGACGGCGCGCGGCTCCGCGACCTCGTGGAGCGCGAGGCCCGGGTGCTGGCCTCCGGGTTCCTGCTCGTCGACGAGACGGACGTGGACGTCCGGGCCGAGCTGCTGGAGCTGGGCTTCGACTCGATCACGCTCACCGAACTGGTCAACAAGGTCAACGAGCGGTTCGGCCTCGATCTCCTGCCCACCGTCCTCTTCGAATGCCCCGATCTGACGTCGTTCGCCGACTACTTGGTGGCCCAGCACGCTGCCGAGCTGTCCCGACACTACGGAAACACCGGACTGACAGAGCCGGAGGTGACCGTCCCCCTCCCCACCCCGGCACCCGCCGCCACCCCCCTTCCCGTCCCCCTTCCCACCCCCGTTCCCGTTCCCGCCCGCGCCGAGATCGCCATCATCGGCATCGCCGGCACCCTCCCCGGGGCCGACGACCCCGACGCCTTCTGGGAGCACCTGGCCGCCGGGGACGACCTGGTCGGCCCGGTGCCCGAGGACCGCACCGCGATCCGCGCCAACCCGGCCACCCGCGACCTGCGCGGCGGATTCCTGGACTCCGTCGACGCCTTCGACGCCCGCCTCTTCGGCATCTCGCCCAACGAGGCCGCGTTGATGGACCCGCAGCAGCGGCTGTTCCTCCAGACCGCCTGGCGGGTCTTCGAGGACGCCGGATACCGCCCGGCCGACCTGGCGGGCTCCTCGTGCGGACTGTTCGTCGGCGTCGCCACCCACGACTACGACGACCTGCTCAAGGAGAGCGGCATCCCGGTCCAGGCGCACACCGCCACCGGCATCGCGCACTCCGTCCTGGCCAACCGCGTCTCGTACCTGTTGGACCTCAACGGGCCCAGCGAGGCCGTGGACACCGCCTGCTCCAGTTCGCTGGTGGCCATCCACCGGTCGGTGCGCGCCATCCAGGACGGCGAGTGCGAACTGGCCGTCGCGGGCGGGGTGAACGTCATCCTCACCCCGGGACTGCTGGAGTCCTTCAGCCAGTCGGGGATGCTCAGCCCGGACGGCCGATGCAAGACCTTCGACGCGTCCGCCGACGGCTACGTACGGGGCGAGGGCGTCGGTGCGGTGCTGCTCAAACCGCTGGCCCGGGCCGAGGCGGACGGCGACCACATCTACGCGGTGATCAAGGGCAGCGCGGTCAACCACGGCGGCCGCAGCAACTCCCTCACCGCACCCAACCCCGACTCCCAGGCCCGGGTGATCGCCGCCGCGGTCCGTGCGGCGGGCATCGAGCCCGGCACCATCGGCTACGTCGAGGCGCACGGCACCGGCACCCGGCTCGGCGACCCGATCGAGACCGAGGGCCTGAAGAAGGCGTTCCGCACCCTCCACGAGGAGCGCGGCGAGCCGCTGCCCGACACCGGGCGGATCGCCCTCGGCGCGGTGAAGACCAACATCGGCCACCTGGAGACCGCGGCCGGGATCGCCGGTGTCCTCAAGGTGGTGCAGTGCATGCGCCACCGCGAGCTCCCCGCCAGCCTGCACGTGCGGGAGCTCAGCCCGTACCTGCGGCTGGACGGGACGCCGTTCCGGGTCAACGACCGGCACCGCACCTGGGAGCCGGCCCACACCGCCGACGGTCGTCCGGTGTGGCGCGCCGGTATCAGCTCCTTCGGCTTCGGCGGGTCCAACGCCCATCTGGTCCTGGAGGCGTACGAAGGCCAACTGCCGTCTCCTGTAGACGAGTTCATCCCCCGGGTCGTCACGCTCTCCGCCGGTGACGACGACCGGTTGCGGAGCTACGCCGGCCGGCTCGCCCGGCATCTGCACCGCTTCCCGGAGGCCGACCCGGCCCGGGTCGCCCACACCCTCCAGACCGGCCGCACCGAGCACCGGCAGCGGTTCGCGGTGACGGTCCGCGACCGGACGGAGCTGGTGCGGGCACTGGAGGCGTTCGCCGCCGGGGAGTTGCCGGACGGCGCGCTGACCGGCACCGCCCGGCGCGGCGCCCCGGCGGCCGGCGGGGACGAGGACCGCGAGCTGCTGATGAAGCTGTGGTGCGAGGGCGCCGAGGTGCCCTGGCACCGGCTGTGGACGTCGGCGCCGGGACGGATCCCGCTGCCGGCCGCGCCGTTCGCCCGTACCCGCCACTGGTTCGCGGCACCGGCAGCCGAGCCGCAGACCACCACCGACGCACCGGCCCGACCGGACCAACCGGACCAACCGGACCGACTGGCCCGACCGGCCCAACTGGTTCAACCGGACCGACTGGCTCAACTGGCCCGCCCGGCTCGCCCGGCCCTTGAGGAGACCGTGATGGAAACCCCCACCCCGATCCGCCCACCGCACCCGGCGCGGCGCGGGCCCAAGGTCCGGCTGACGGCCCCGGGCGGCGCCCGACCCGCCCCGGTCGCGCCCGCCCAGACCGCACCCGAGCCGGCCCCGTCCGCTCCGGCCCCGTCCGCCCCCGCCGTACCTGCCCCCGTCGTGCCTACCCCTGCCCCCGCCTCCGCCCCTGACCCCGATTCCGCCGCCGCTGGTCCCGACATCGCGGCCCTGCTGCGCGGCCAGCTCTCCCACCTGTTGGGCATGGGCATCGACGAGATCGACGACGACGCGCCGTTCGGCGAGCTGGGGTTGGACTCGATCTACCGGATGGACCTGGTCCGCACGCTCAACGAGACCTTCGGCCTGGAGCTGAAGGCGGCGGAGCTCTACGACTACGACACGGTCGGCCTGCTGAGCCGGTTCGTCGCCCCGCTGTGCGGGGGCCCGCACGGTCAGGCCACCGTCCCGGCCACCGCCCTCGCCCCCGCGCCCGTGACCACTGCGGCCCCGGTCCCGGCCCCGGCCGCTGCCCCCGAGGAGCGCTCCTTCGAAGATCTCCTCCAGGACGCCATCGCCGCCGAACTCGGCCGCCCCTTCGACCCCCGCGAGACCTTCACCGACAACGACTTCAGCTCGTTCGACATGCTGCGGGTGGTCGCCGCCCTGGAACGCGGCTTCGGCGCGCTCCGCAAGACCCTGCTCTTCGACCACCCCACGCTCGGCCGGCTGGCCTCCCACCTCACCGAGACCCACGGCCCGGACGCCGCCCGCCTGTTGGCGGCCGCGCCGACCACCGACGCCGCACCCCCGGCCGCGCCCGCCGCCACCGACCCGCGGCGGTACGACGACGACGGCGCCCTGGTCATCGCCAAGACCGACCTGCCGGACCACCCGGAACTCGCCGCCACCGTGGCCGACCTGGAGCGCCGCCACGGCCGCGAGGGCGGGCTGCCGGGCCGCGACATCGCCCCGTTGATCTTCCTGGGCGCGGCCCGCAACGCCTACTTCAACTTCTCCCGCCGCGGCGACGCCATGCTCACCTGGAGCTACGTCGGGCCCACCGAGGACATGCCGGCGCTGGCCGCCGAGTACGTCCGCTACGGGCAGGCGCACGGCATCGACCCCAACATCGTCTCCCTGATCCGCCTGGAGGAGGCGGACGGGGTGCGGTTCACCGCCACCCCCTTCGGCGCCCTGCAACGCCTCGAAGGAATCAGGGACTTCACCCTCGAAGGCGGCCGGATGCAGCGACTGCGCTACATGATCCGGAAGTTCGAGAAGGCGGGGGAGTGCCGCACGGTCGAGTACCCGGTCGGCTCCGATCCGGACACCGACCGGTCGATCACCGAGCTGATCGACCGGTGGTGCGAGGCCAAGGACATGGTCAACCCGTACGTGCACACCGTGCGGGACGAGATCGGCCGGGGCATCCTCGCCCCGCGCCACCGGATGTTCCTGACCTACGTTGACGATCGGTTGGTCAACGCGGTCATCGTCACCAAGATCCCGTCCGAGGACGGCTACCTGCTGGACCTGGAGTTCTACCCCAAGGACGCCCCGCTCGGCGGCCTCGACCACACCGTGGTGAAGATCATCGAGCAGACCGCGGCCGAGGGCTGCACGGTCTTCAGCTTCGGCGGCAGCTTCGGCGCCAAGGTCTGCGAGTCGCCGAACGCGGCGCCGGAGGCCGAAGCCGCACTGGAGGAACTGCGCTCCCGCGGGATCTTCACCGGTGACGGCAACCTCCGCTTCAAGAACAAGTTCCGCACCGAGAACCTGCCGCTCTACCTCTGCCAGCCCGCCGACACGGCCCGCACGGACGTCTCCCGGCTGATCCTGATGATCGCCAACCCGGAGGTGGCGACCCAGGGGGAGGCCGCTGCCACCGCCGAAGCCGCTACCTACGCTGCAGCCGTTGCCGCGGACGAAGCCGCCGCCGAAGCCGAAGCCGCTACCTACGACGAAGGCGTCGCCGCACCCGCACCCGCACCCGCACCCGTCGCCGACGTCACCCCCGCCACCGAAGGCCCCTCGTCCGCCGCCCCCCGGGACCACCACCTCGCCGCACACGGCTGGAACCCCCTCCACCTCCCGGCCTCCGCCATCGACTTCGACCTGCTCAGCGACTCCTGGGCCGAGCTGGACCGACCGCACATCGCCGCCCGCACCGCCGCCCTGCGCGCCGCGGCCGAGCACCGCCCCACCGGTCAGACCCTCGACGGCCTGGACCTGCTGCCGTTCTCCTGCGTGGTGCCCACCCCGTCCGGCCGGGCCGCCGAGGCCGCACTGTGCCGCGCCTGGCCGCACCGCGGACCCGTCGTCCTGCACAACTCCCTCTTCCCCACCTGGTACTTCAGCCACCTCGACCACGGGTTCACCCCGACCGCGGTACGCCGCGCCGCGGACCCGGACCCGGTCTTCCGCGGCGACCTCGACCTGACCCACCTGGACGAGCTGCTGGCCAAGGACGCCGGCCGGATCGCCTGCCTGTGCATCGAGGTCAGCAACAACGCCGACGGCGGCGCCGCGCTCTCCTACGAGAACCTCGCCGCGGTCCGCGAGACCGCCGACCGGCACGGCGTCCCGCTCGTCCTGGACGCCACCCGGGTCCTCGACAACGCCGTACTCATCACCGAGTACGAGGACGACCACCGCGGCCGCGAGGTGCTGGACGTGGCGCGCGACCTGCTCGCGCTCGCCGACGCCGTCACGATCAGCCTCTCCAAGGACTTCGGCGTGGACACCGGCGGCATCGTCGCCACCGACGACCCGACCGTCGCCCACCACCTGCGCGAACGGATCACCCTGCGCGGCCCGGAGATCAGCCGCTCCGGTCGGGCGCTGGCCGCCGCCGCGCTCGCCGACACCGCCTGGGCGGTCCCGGCGGTCCGCGACCGGGTGCACCAGGTCGCCCGGATCCAGCGGGCGCTGGCCGAGGCCGGTGCCCCGGTGACCGACGGCACCGCCACCCACTGCGTCCTGCTCGACACCCGGCGGATGCCCGCCCTCGACGGCCACGCCCACCCGGTTCCGGCCGCCCTCGCCTGGCTCTACCGGCACACCGGCATCCGGGCCGCCGCCCATCTCGACGGCCGTACGGACGGCCCGGCCCTGATCCGACTGGCCATCCCGGTCGGCCTCACCGACGCCGAGACCGACGAGATCATCGCCCGTCTCACCACCCTGTTCGCCGGCTCCACCGGCTCCACCGGCCCCACCGCCCTCGACATCCCCGACCTGCTGCCGGCGCCCGGCGACGGGCCCGCCGCGCTGGCCTGGTACCACCCCCTCGACCGGGTCCCCGACGACATCCGGGAGGCCATGGTCGAGGGCCACCGGGCCGAGAACGACAACTGGACCGTGCTCCGCGAACACCAGCCGGCCACCGAACGGCACCTCGTCCGGCTGCCGCAGGGCGCCGGCGGCGGCGACGTCGAGGTGTTCACCGCGGGGGACGGGCCGACGCTGCTGCTGATGCTGCCGTTCAACATCGGCGCCGGGATCTACGGACCGCAGTTCGCGGCGCTCGCCGACCGCTACCGGGTCACCGTCGTGCACCACCCGGGCGTCGGCGCCACCACCGCCTGTGAGGACCTCACCTACGACGGCATCGCCGACCTGTGCCGCCGCACCCTGGACCGGCTCGGGGTGCGCGGCCGGGTGCACGTCGCCGGGGCCTCCTTCGGCGGGCTCACCGCCCAGACCTTCGCCCTGCGCCACCCCGACGCGACCGCCTCGCTCACCCTGATCGGCAGCTCGTACAAGCTCGGCAACCGGGCCGGCGAGGTCAACCGGCTCGCGGTGGTGGCCACCGAGGACTTCGACCACGTCGTCACGGAGAGCGGATCGGACCGGCTGGGGCGTGAACGCACCCGCTACGAGCGGCAGTTGCTGCGCTGCGAAAGCATGGACCCGCAGACCGGGCTGCGCTACCTCGACATCTTCGCGGCCGCCCCGAACCTGCTCGCCCGGCTCGGCGACATCACCGCGCCCACCCTGCTCGTCCAGGGCCGGTACGACACCGTGATCCCGTTGAAGACCGCGCACCTGCTGCACGGCGCCATCCCGGACGCCACCTACCAGGAGATCCCCGACGCCGGGCACTTCCCGAGCCTGACCAGCGCCGACGAGTTCAACGCGACCCTCGCCGCCCACCTGGAGCAGCACCCGGCATGACTGGACGGAGACCCGGCATGACCACCACACGCACAACCACAACCACCACCACAGACACAGGCACGCCCACACCCACGCTCACCACCCCGTCCCTCGACATCCGGCAGGAAGTCAAGCGGACCATCACCGTCCGCCCGGGGATGTGCGGCCCCAACTCCCTGTTCCAGGGCCAGCTCGGCGACTGGACCTGGGAGACCGTCAGCGCCCTGTGCGGCACCGACGTCTTCGCCGCCAGGGACACCGCCGGCAACCCCACCTACCTGGCGTTCTACTACTTCCGGGTACACGGCAGCCGCACCCTGCACCAGGGCGCGCTCACCTTCGGCGACCGGCTGACCGTCACCTCCGGCTGCTACGACCAGGGCAGCGAATCGGTGCTCACCCTGCACCGGCTGGACCGCACCGGCACCCCCGGCGCCGACCGGCCGCTGGACCTCGCCGAGTTCTACGAGCAGCCCCGCGAAGGGTCCCTCTACGTAGAGAACTTCAACCGCTGGGTCACCCGCAGCACCCCCGGCAGCAACCAGGACCTGGTCAAGGCGTCCCCGCCCGACTTCCGCCACGAGGGGCTGCCGGCCCTGCCGGTCCGCTACTCGCCGCGCGCCGTCTACCGCCGGGCCCGCAGCGAGCACACCTTCCGCGACCGCGCCGACCGCGGCTACCGGCCGCTGCCCGGCCTCGGCCTGGTCGAGCACCCGGTCGACCTCACCCGGGACGTCAACGGCGTCGGACTGCTCTACTTCGCCTCGTACTTCGCCCTTGCCGACAAGGCGGCCCTCGCCCTGTGGCGGCAGCGCGACCGGTCCGACGCCGCGTTCCTGCGGCGCACCGTCCTCGACCAGAAGATCTGCTACCTCGGCAACGCCGACCTCGACTCCGTGCTGGTGCTCAGCGCCACCTCGCGGGTCAGCACCACCGACCCCGGCGACGAACTCACCGACGTCGTCATCCGCGACCGCGGCACCCACCGCGTGATCGCCGTCAGCACCCTGCACACCGTCCACGACCCCGAGGGGGAAGCAGCATGACCCAGACACCGACCGTCCACAGGGCCGCGACGGCGGAACTGGTCCGCGCGGTCGTCACCGCCATCCTGCCCGGCATCGACCCCCAACTCGTGGGCGGCAAACGCCACTTGAAGGATCTGGGGGCGGACTCCGTGGACCGGGTGGAGATCATCTCGGAGCTGATGGCGCGCACCGGCACCGACGCCCCGATGTCCGCCTTCAGCGAGCTGCCCGACATCGACAGCCTGATCGACTTCCTGAGCGGAGCCCAGCGATGACCGCCACCGCCGGCGCCACCGCCGGCGCCACCGCCGGTGCCGCCGACCGGACGGCCTACGGCATCGAGGCGCTCAACGCCTGGTGCGGCCTCGCCAGGATCACCACCGCCGACCTCTTCGCCGGCCGCGGCCTCGACCCGGCCCGCCTCGACAACCTCATGATGACCGAACGTTCCATCGGCCTGCCGATCGAGGACCCGGTCACCAACGCCGTCAACGCCGCCCGCCCACTCGTCGACGCCCTCCCGCCCGAGGAACGCGACCGCATCGAACTGGTCGTCACCTCCACCGAATCCGGCGTCGACTACAGCAAATCGCTCACCTCCTACGTCCACGAACACCTCGGCCTGAACCGCCACTGCCGCCTCCTGGAGGTCAAACAGGCGTGCTTCGGCGCCACCGCCGCCCTCCAGACGGCCGTCGGCTACCTGGCGTCCGGTATCTCACCCGGCGCCAAGGCCCTGGTCATCGCCACCGACGTGGCGGTCGTCGACGAGAAGGCCGAGTACTCCGAACCGGCCGCCGGACACGGCGCCGTCGCACTCCTCCTCGGCGACGACCCGCGCGTCCTCGCCCTCGACCTGGGCGCCTTCGGCAACTACAGCTACGAAACCCTCGACTCCGCCCGCCCCTCGCCCCGCTTCGACATCGCCGACGTCGACCGCTCCCTCTTCGCCTACCTCGACTGCCTCAAGCACTCCTACGCCGACTACGCCTCACGCGTCGTGGACGTCGACGTCACCACCGACTTCGACCACCTCGTCATGCACACCCCGTTCGCCGGACTGGTCAAGGCCGGCCACCGCAAGCTGATGCGGGAGCACGGCGCCGCACCGCACACCATCGACGCGGACTTCACCCGCCGGGTCGCCCCGTCCCTGGTCTACCCCAGCGTCGTCGGCAACCTCTGCTCCGGCTCGGTCTACCTCGCCCTCGCCAGCCTGCTGGACTCCGGCGCCCTCACCGGCCCGCGCCGGATCGGCCTGTTCTCCTACGGATCCGGCTGCTCCTCGGAATTCTTCAGCGGCGTCGCCGACGAGCGCTCCGCCGCCGCGGTCGCCGCCCAGGGCATCAAGGCCCACCTGGACCACCGCGCCCGGATCACCTTCGACGAGTACCTGCGGATGCTCGACCACAACCTCCGCTGCCTGGAGCCGGTCCAGCACCGCACCATCGACCCCGAGCCCTGGGAGCCGATCCTCGCCCGGGTCGCCGACCGCAAGGAGATCCTGACGTTCACCGGCGTCAAGGACTACCACCGCCAGTACGCCTGGCGCTGAACTCCCCCTGCCCATAAGGAGATTCACCTTGTCCGGCTCATGGATAGCGGGACGGGCCGACCCCGCCGGCTCCGCCCCGCGGCTCTTCTGCTTCGCCCACGCCGGCGGCGGCGGCGCCTTCTTCCACCCCTGGCGCACCGCACTGCGCCCGCACGTCGAGGTCTGCCCCGTCGTCCTGCCCGGCCGCGAGAGCCGCGGCCGGGAGGCCCCCTACACCCGTATGGGACCGCTCATCGAGGACCTCGCCGACGGCCTGGCGCCCTACCTGGACCGCCCCTACGCCTTCTTCGGGCACAGCCTCGGCTCGATCGTCGCCTACGAGACCGCCCGCCTGCTGCGCGACCGCGGCGCCACCGGCCCGGCCGCCCTACTGGTCTCCGGCCGCCGCGGCCCGTACGCCCCCACCGACCGGCCCGCCGTCCACCACCTGCCCGACGAGGAGTTCCTCGCCGAGGTCACCGGGCTCGGCGGCACCCCACCGCAGGTCCTGCGCCAGCGCGAACTGCTGCGACTGTTCCTGCCCGCACTGCGCGCCGACTACGAACTGAACGAGACCTACCGGCCCGCCCCACCGCCCGCGCCCGCCCTCACCTGCCCGGTCTTCGCCTACACCGGCGACGCCGACCCGCTCGCCTCGCCCCACCAGGTCGCCCGCTGGCGCGAGGTGACCAGCGGCGACTTCCTGCTACGGGTCCTCCCCGGTGACCACTTCTACCTCAAGGAGGCCCCCGACGGCCTGATGACCGCCCTCCGCACCGCCCTGTCCACGGTGCACCGGGAATCGACCACCGCTCAACGACCCCTTCGTACGGTCGGGACCTGAGCTTCGGGTCGATCGCCCTGGGGAGGCCACATGAACCCGTCGTCGCACGTCTCCGCTCCCGCCGGATTCCGCGCCCGGATGCACGGCGTGCTCTACAAGGACTCGGTGCGGGCCTCCACTGTGACGGTCGACCGCAACCAGAACGCCTACAGCTGCGGCGACCAGGACCGCAACGTCTACTACGTGGAGAGCGGCCAGATAAAGACGGTGATGTTCTCCCGCTCCGGCAAGGAGTGCCTGCTGCGGATCTACACCCCCGGGGACCTCTTCGGGGAGCTGTGTTCGCTCGGCGGCGTCCGCGCCGAATCCGCCACCGCGATGCGCGACAGCATCGTCCGCAGAGTGCCCTACGGGCAGTTCCTCACCGCCCTCACCGAGGAGGGCCTGGTCGACGCGTTCATCAACCACCTCACCCGGCGGCTGGCCGAACAGCAGCAGTCCATCACCCACCTCGTCACCGTCGACAGCGAACAGCGCCTGGGTGAGATCCTGCTGGACCTCGCCCGCAAGCTCGGCAAGGGCGACCGGCAGCGGTCCCGCATAGAGGAGCGGATCACCCACGAGGAGCTGTCCGGCATGGTCGGCACCACCCGCTCCCGCGTCGGCCACTTCCTCAAGCACTTCCGTGACGTCGGCCTGGTCGAGGTCACCCCCGAATCCCACCTGGTCGTCGACCAACGCCGGCTCGCCGCCTACCTGGAGACCCGGTCCGCCTAGACAGGAGCAACCATGCGCGTCCTCTTCGCCACCAACCCGCACATCGGCCACACCTTTCCGACCATCGCGCTGGCCTGGGCGCTGCGCTCCGCCGGGCACGAGGTCCTGCTCGCCACCACCGGCGACGGGCTGACCGCGGCCGGCGCCGGCCTCCAGGTCGCCGACGTCGCCCCCGACTGCGATATGGCCGCACTCCGCACCACGATCGCCGCCGAATGCCCCGACATCGTCCGCCAGCTCACCGAGAACCCGCCCCGCGACCTCAGCCTGATGTCCGTGATGTGGGCCCGGATGGCCGCCGGCGAACTCGGCGACGGCACCGTCAAAGTGGCCCGGGACTGGCGGCCCGACCTCGTCGTCCACTCCCAGATGTGGAGCGCCGGCACCCTGGCCGCCGCCGCGCTGGGCGTCCCCGTGGTCAGCCACGGTTACGGCTTCGCCCGCAGCGGCGCCCTGGAGACCGCCCAGTTCACCGACCACATGGCCGACGCCCGGGAACGGCACGCCGCCGGCCGACTCCCCGCCCGCCTGGTCCTGGACGTGGCACCGCCCAGCATGGTCACCCCCGAGCCCGGCGGCCGCACCGTGCGCTACGTCCCCTACAACGGCGGCGGCGTCCTCCCGCCCTGGCTGCTGGAGAACCCCGGCCGCCCCCGCATCGCGGTCACCCTGGGCACCATGGCGCCCAAGCTCACCGGCCTCGGCCCGGTCGAGCACCTGCTCCGCCACGCCCCCGACGTAGACGCCGAGTTCGTCCTCGCCCTGGGCGACATAGACATCAGCTCCCTCGGCGACCTCCCGCCCAACGTCCGCCCCTGCGGATGGCTGCCGCTCGGCGCCCTGCTGCCCACCTGCGCCGGCATCGTCCACCACGGCGGCGCCGGCACCACCATGACGGCGGCCGGCGCCGGCGTCCCGCAGCTGATGCTCCCCGACGGCGCCGACCGCCACATCAACGCCGACGCCGCCACCGCCCGCGGCCTGGCCCTGGCCGCAGCGCCCGAAGACCTCACCCCCGACCTGCTGCGCCGCCTGACCGAGGACGACAAGCTGGCCCACGCCGCCGCCGAGGTCCGCACCGAGACCGAGGCCCTGCCCGGCCCGGCGGACCTCGTCCCCGACCTCGTCCGGTTCGCCACCGCCTGACCCGGCGGCCCCGGCCCCGCCCCACCCACCCAGCCATCACGAGGTGACAACCCCATGTGGGACCAGCAGTTCGAGCAGCTCGTCCGGGACCGCCTGCCCGGCCTCGACCCCGGCACCCCGCTCACCGCGGACCTCTCGCTGCCCGCCTTCGGCCTCGACTCCATGGCCACCGTCGGCCTGATCGTCGCCCTGGAGGAGACCTACGGCCTCGCGCTGCCCGAGACCGTCATCGCCCCCGCCACCTTCGCCACCCCCGGCGCCATCTGGACGGCCCTGCGGCCGCTGATCACCGCCGCCGGCAGCGGAGTCGGCCGATGACCGCGGTCGCCCCGCACACCCCCGTCAAACGCCTCCACCACTGGTTCCTCGACGGCCTGGCCCGCAACCCGCACGGCACCGCACTGCGCCTCAACGACCGCCGCTGGACCTACGACGAGGCCGACCGCACCGCCCGCTCCTGGGCGGCGGCCCTGCACACCGGGCCCCGCCCGCCCCGCCGCGTCGGCATCCTCGCCGCCAAGTCCGAGGAGAGCTACCTCGGTTTCCTCGCCGCCCTGTACGCGGGCGCCACCGCCGTCCCCCTCAATCCCGAGTACCCGGTCGCCCGCAACCAGGGCATCGCCGCGGCCGCCGCCCTCGACGCCCTCATCGTCGACCCGGCCGGCGCCGCGCAACTCGACGCCCTGGCCGCCGCCGTCCACCCCGCCGTCGTCCTCGCCCCCCGCCACGACCGGTGGGCCCCCGCCGCGGCCGGCACCCCCGTCCGCGTCCCCGACCCCGCCGCCGACCACCCGCCCGCCACCGGCCCCGACGACGGCCTGGCCTACATCCTGTTCACCTCCGGCTCCACCGGCCGCCCCAAGGGCGTACCGATCCGGCACGGGAACATCTCCGCCTTCCTCACCGCGACCCTGCCGCGCTTCACCTTCGGCCCCGACGACACCTTCGGCCAGGTCTACGAGCTCACCTTCGACCTCTCGATGTTCGAGGTCTGGGCAGCCTGGGCGTCCGGTGCCTGCCTGACCGTCCTCAACCGCCTCCAGGCCCTCAACCCCCGCCGCTACCTCCGCGACCACGGCATCACGGTGTGGACCTCCACCCCGAGCCTGGTCGCCGCGGTGCGCACCCGCGACCTGCTCCGCCCCGGCGACCTGCCCGGCCTGCGCCACACGGTCTTCTGCGGCGAGCCGCTACCGGCCGAGAACGCCGCGTACTGGTGCACGGTCGCCCCCCGCACCGTCCTCGACAACCTCTACGGCCCCACCGAACTCACCGTCGCCTGCACCGGCCACCGCTGGGCCCCGGCCACCGACGCGACCACCGGCACCGTCCCGATCGGCCGGCTCAACGCCGGCCTGCGCGGCCTCCTCCTCGACGAGGACGGCCGCACCGACGCCACCACCGGCGAACTCTGCGTCACCGGGCCCCAGATGTTCGACGGCTACCTCGACCCCGCCAACGACGCCGGCCGCTTCCTCGACCACGACGGCCACCGCTGGTACCGCACCGGCGACCGGGTCCGCCGCACCGCCGACGGCGGGCTGGCCCACCTCGGCCGCAGCGACGGCCAGGTCAAGATCCAGGGCTACCGCATCGAACTCTCCGAGGTGGAACGGGCGGTGCGCACCGCGGCCCCGCAGACCGAGGCCGCCGCCTTCGCCGTCCCCGGCCCGGCCGGCCCGGTGCTGGTCGCGTTCGTCCTCGGCGAGGACACCCCGGACCTGACCGCACTCGCCAAACGGCTCGCCGAACTCCTACCGCCCTACATGCTCCCCAAGCACCTGTGGGCGCGGCCCGACCCGCCGCTCAACCCGAACGGCAAGACCGACCGCCTCCGCCTGCGCGAGGAGGCCGCCGAGCGGATCTGAACAACGCGGCGTGGGGCGGACCGGGTCTTCCGGTCCGCCCCACCGGCGCGCACCCACAACGGATATGACGTGACGTCAGCTCAGTCCATCTCGGTACAGTGCAGTGCAGTTCCGCTCAGTTCCATTCAGTTCGGATCGGCTCGGCTCAGGGTGAGGCGCGGGCCGCCACCACCTCCCGCGTCCAGGCATGGCGGGGCGCGCCCAGCACCTCGGCCGCCGGACCCCCGGAAACCCGGGACACGGCAGTTCGGCTCCTCGGACACGGGGGACGGATCCCCCAAGACTCGGTGTCCCGCCACCGGCCGTCTGCTCAACTTTGCCCGCCCGACCGGCACAGACCGGCACCGACCGGCCGCCTCGGCATCCCGTACCGCCCCGATGCTCAGTTATGAGCGGAGCGCCACCGGGCGGGCCGGGAACATCGGTCCCGGAGGTGGCTCTTGTGCGTGGAATCCTTCTGGCCGGTGGCACCGGCTCCCGGCTCTGGCCGATCACCCGGGCGGTGTCCAAACAACTCATGCCGGTCTTCGACAAACCGATGGTCTACTACCCGCTCAGCACCCTGGTGATGGCGGGCGTCAGCGAGGTGCTGGTGATCACCACACCCGAGGACCGCCCGCAGTTCCAGCGGCTGCTGGGCGACGGGCACCCCTGGGGCCTGCGCCTGGAATACGCGGTCCAGCCCGAACCCCGCGGCATCGCCCAGGCGTTCCTGATCGCCGAGGACTTCCTCGCCGGGGCACCCGCCGCTCTGATCCTGGGCGACAACATCTTCCACGGCGTCGGCCTGGGCCGCCGACTGCGCGACCGCGGCACGGTCACCGGCGGGCGGATCTTCGCCTACCCGGTCGCCGACCCCACCGCCTACGGCGTCGTGGAGTTCGACCCGGCCGGCCGGGTGCTCTCCATCGAGGAGAAACCCGCCGTGCCGCGCTCCCGCTACGCCGTACCGGGCCTGTACTTCTACGACGGCGCGGTCGTCGACATCGCCCGCGGCCTGCGCCCCAGCGCCCGCGGCGAACTGGAGATCAGCGACGTCAACGCCGCCTACCTGGAGCGCGGCCAACTGCACGCGACCCTCCTGGACCGCGGCACTGCCTGGCTCGACACCGGGACCTTCGACTCCCTCGTCCAGGCCGCCGAGTTCGTCCGGGTCATCGAGGAGCGGCAGAGCCTGAAGATCGGCTGCGTCGAGGAGGCCGCCTGGCGCGCCGGCCTGATCGACGAGGGGCAACTGCGGCGCCTGGCCGAACCACTGTGCAAGAGCGGCTACGGCGACTACCTGCTGCGGCTCCTGGACTGGGAGGCGCAACGGCACGAGCAGTTCGCCGACCGACTGGTACCGGTGGCGGGCCGGTGAGCCACGTCCGAGGAGAACCGGTGACCCAGACCAGTCAACCCCACCACGACCGGGTCCGGCCGCGGCTGCTGGCCGTGCACGCCCACCCCGACGACGAATCCAGCAAGGGCGCGGCCACCATGGCCAAGTACGCCGCCGAAGGCACCGACGTCCTGGTGGCGACCTGCACCGGCGGCGAACGGGGCTCCGTCCTCAACCCCGCACTGCGCGGCGACCCGGAACTCGCCGCCCGGATGCCCGAGGTCCGCGCCCGCGAGATGGAGACGGCACGACGGATCCTCGGCGTCCGCCAGGAATGGCTCGGCTTCGTCGACTCCGGCCTGCCCGAGGGCAACCCCGCCCCGCCGCTGCCCCCGGGGTGCTTCGCCCGCCTGGACGTCGCCGACGCGGCCAGCGAACTCCTCCGCGTCATCCGGGAGTTCCGGCCGCACGTGGTCACCACCTACGCGGCGGACGGCGGCTATCCGCACCCGGACCACGTCATGACCCACCGGGTCACCGTCGCGGCCTTCGACGCCGCCGCCGACCCGGACGTCTGCCCCGAGGCCGGCCCGCCCTGGCAGCCGCTCAAGCTCTACTACAACCACGGCTCCCACCCGGCCCGCCGAGCCGCCCTGCACCGCGCCCTCCGTGATCGCGGCCTGCCCTCCCCGTACGCGCCGATCTGGCGGGACCTGCGGCACCAACCCCCGATCACCACCCGGGTCCCGTGCGCCGCGTACTTCCCGGTGCGCGACCGGGCGCTGACCGCGCACGCCTCCCAGATCGACCCGGACGGCCCGTGGTTCGCCGTGCCGCTCGCCCTCCAGCAGGAGATCTGGCCGACCGAGGACTACGCCCTGGCGCGCTCCCTGGTCGACACCCACCTGCCGGAGACCGACCTGTTCGCCGGCATCACCCTGCCGGGCGTGCCGCGCCTGCACTACGCGCCCCGGCACACCGCCCCGGCGGACCGGCCGCACGCCGGCGCCGTCACCCCGGCCGGCCGCTGAGCGGCCCGGGGCCGAACGCCGCGGTCACCCGCAGGTGGCCGGGCACCGGGGGCAGCGGGTCGAGGCCGTGCCGGAACACCGGCGCCGCCTCGTCCCCGCCCTCCCGCCCGAACCCCAGCGACGGATAGAACTCCCGGAACCGCCCGTTCTTCGCGGTCTCCCGGTACCGCCCGCGCACCGCCACCAGCCCGCACTCCCGGGCCCGCCGCAGCACGCAGCCCACCGCGGCCGCCGCGATCCCCCGGCCGAACACCCGGCAGCTGAGCAGCGCATTGTCCAGTTCCAGGACCCCGTCCGCGCGCCGCGCGAAAACCGCCCCCACCACCCCGGCGTCCCCGAACCGGTCGGCGGCCGTGACCACCAGCACCGTCCGCCCGGCCGCCGCGGCGTACGCCGCCACCTCCGCCGGCCCCATCCGCAGCGTCGTCAGGTTGAACTGGTTGGTCCGCCGGGTGAGTTGGGCCACCCGCGCCAGGTCGCCGCCGGTCGCCGTCCGGATCCCGACCCGCACGTCCAGCCGCCGCAGGTACTCCGCGTACGAGCCGGTGTCCGCGCGCAGCTCCGCACGGGCCGCCTCGGTCCGGTAGTGGGCACCCCGGACGCGGTCCTCCTCGGTCAGGTCCAGCGTGTCGAACCAGCCGTCGGCGAGCAGCAGATGGCCGTGCACGGCCGGTTCGTCGCCGAGCCGGACCACGGCCACCTCGGGCAGGCTCCCGGCGACCAGCCCGGTCTCGAACGCCGAGTCGTCGGCGAAGACGAGACTGTCCACCCCCAGGTTCAACCGTGCGGCGATCTCCCGCAGGTTCCCGTCCTTGGGCGCCCAGTCGGCCCGCACGCAGGCGAAGTCGGCCTCCCGCAGCACCATGTCCGGGTGGTCCCGCAGCACCGTGGTCACCGCCGCGGCCTCGTTCTTGCTGCTGACCGCCAGCACCACGCCCTGACTCGCCAACTGCTTGACGACCCGCTGGAACCGCCCGAACGCCTCGCCCCGGAAGGTCCCGGCCGCCGCGATCCCGTCCGGCCCGTCGTCCCCCAGCACCCCGTCCCACAGGGTGTTGTCGAGGTCGACCACCAGCACCTTCTTCGTCCGCCCGGACAGCGCCCGGGCCAGGTGCCCGACCTCCCGCGCGTACCGGGCCAACAGCTCCTCGCTCAGATGCGCCTTGGCGTAGACCGCCAGCCGCGGGTCCTCGGCGGGCCCGCCGGCGGCCACCAGCGGATCCAGGTCCAGCACCACCACCCGCGGATGCCGCGCCGCCAGCCGCAGCAGTTGGGAATTGAACTCCCGCCACACCACGCCGAGTTCGGCCCGGGACGCCAGATCCACCAGCCGGTGCGACCAACTCCGCGGCAACGGAACGGTGTTGAGCACCAGGGTGCCGCCGCCGTGCGCCGCGTACCGCTCCGCCAACGCACCGATCCCGGCCAGCGCCCGGTCCGCGGCCGCCCGCACCTCGCCGACCCGCCACACCACCGGCAGCTCGTCGAGCACCACGTACGGATCCAGGACGCACAGCACCAGCCGGTGCCCGGCGTCGTAGACCGCGCTCGACGGGTCCCGCAGGTCCCGCACATACGCGTCGAAGTCGCTCACCGCCACCCGCGCCCACAGGCCGTGCCGGGCGCACTCCGCGGTCAGCGACGGCACCAGCGCGGCCAGCGTGCCGTGCCCGGTGACCGCGATCCCGATCTCCTCGGGGGCGTCCGGGGCGGTGCGGGAGGGGGCGTGGCGGGCCAGCAGCCGTCCGGCCCGCGCCAGGTCCGCGAACCCGCCCGGACCACCGGCGAGTTCGTCGAGCACCGCCCGCACCTCGCCGTACCCGCCGCCCTCCCGCACCAGCTCCCGCAACCGCACCAGTGCCGTCGCCGCGTCCGCCGTCATCGCACAGCCCCTCGCCGCCGGGTCGGATGTCCGCGCCAGGCTAGGGCGCGGCCCGGCCGGTCGACTCGGGCCCTGGTGGAGCCCCGTACCGCGCCGCGGTGGGGCGCGGTCAGTCGACCGCCGGCTGCTCCGGCCCGCACCAGGCGGTCAGCGCCGCCCGCAGCGCGTCCTCCGCCACCGGCCCGTCGCTCGCCCAGGCGAGATAGCCGTCCGGCCGCACCAGCAGCGCCGCCGCGTAAGGGCGTCGGGCGGTGGCCGGGACGACCTCGACCCGGTCGGCCCAGCCCGCCGCGGCCTTGAGGACACCACCGGCACCCGAACCGTCCAGCCCCAACAGCAACGGCCGCCCCGGGCGCAGCAGTTCCGCCAACCGGGCCGGCCCGTCCGCCGTCGTCACCGGCAGATCCCGGGCGAACGCCCCCGCCAGCGGATGCCCGCCCGGCCCGGGGGGACCCCCGGCGGTGGCGGGGGGAGCGGCGTAGCGGATGCCGGTGCCGTAGATGACGTCACTGAGGTGCTTGTTGACCTCCTCCATCGCCATCAGCCGGGTGAACAACGCCCGCAACGCGTCCACCTGCGGGCCGGGCGCCATCAGCGCCACCTGCGCCCGGGTGTTCTCCAGCACCTCCGCGGCGACCGGATGCCGCTCCGCCTGGTAGCTGTCCAACAGCCCCGCCGGCGCCCAGCCCCGGCACTCCGCGGCCAGTTTCCACCCCAGGTTGAAGGCGTCCTGAAGGCCGAGGTTGACGCCCTGCCCACCGGCCGGGAAGTGGATGTGCGCCGCGTCCCCGGCCAGCAGCACCCGGCCCGCGCGGTACCGGCTCGCCTGGCGGGCCCGGTCGGTGAAGCGGGTCACGAAATCCACGTCGGTCAGGGTGATCCGCTGCCCGGTCACCCGCTCGATGCTCCGGGCCAGTTCGTCAGCGGTCGCCGGGCTCTCCAGGTCCTCCGGCACATCCCACTCGGTGACGGCTATCCGCCCGTCGGGCATCCGCATGAACCAGCCCCCGTCGGTGCGCCGCCAGCCGGCCGGCAGTTCCCCGCCCCCGTGGACCTCGATGGCGCCGCGCCCCATCCGGGACACCAGCGACGGGTCGGTGCCCGGGAAGTCGATCCCGGCCCCCTTGCGGACCACGCTGCGCCCGCCGTCGCACCCGACCACGAAGTCGGCGCGCACCGCGGAGTCGCCGGCCGCGGTCCGCACGTGGACGGTGACGCCGTCCGCGTCCTGCGCCAGGCCGGTCACCTCCTGGTCGTAGCGGACCACCGCGCCGAGGCCGTGGGCCCGCCGCGCGAGCAGTTCCTTCAATACGTGGTGGGGGAGGGTCAGGCCGTGCGGCTGCTCGGCCGGCTCCGCCGAGTGCCGGCCGAGCTTGTACAACCCGGCGAAGTGGCCACGGGTGGCCTGGTCGGCGAGCAGCCGCCGGTGGTCCGCCAGCCCCGGCAGGCTCTCCTGGGCGCGGGTGAACTCCGCCAGCAGGCCCCGCCGGTCCAGGGTCTCCAGCGTCCGGGAGTGCAGCTCCAGCGTGCGCGGTTCGCCCTGCCCGCGCCGCCCCTGCTCCAGGACGAGGGTCCCGACGCCGTGCAGACGCAGTTCCGCGGCCAGCATCAGTCCGACCGGCCCGCCGCCCGCGATGACGACGTCGAAGTGCTCCCCGCCGAGCGGGTGTTCCGTAGTGGTCATGCCCGCGACGCTAGCGACCGCGGGCACCCATCACCAGTTACCGCTGTGCAGGCCAGAGTTGCACCGGACGCACTCCCCGGGGCAAGACCCGACACCGCGACCACACCCCGGCAGCGGCCCACACCCCGGCCGCACGCCGCCCCGCCGGGTCAGGGCCGGTAGCGCAACGGATGGTCGGCGGGCACCTCTGTCACCACGATCTGGTGCCCGTCCGGGTCTCCGAACCGAAGGGAAGCAGTAATCGGGAGATAGTAGACAAATGGTGACACTTGGCATGAAAGCGCTCTCGGCTATCCGCCTCAGCGTCAAGACGGACGAGACGACCTCCCCAGATCGACAGCGGGCAGCCAATGAAGAGTCTGCCCGGGGCCTCGGCGCAGAGATCATCGGTGAGGCAGAGGACCTTGATGTCTCCGCCTCGAAGACCACCCCTTTCGAGCGTCCTCAGCTGGGCGTATGGCTGGCCGATCCCGCCAGTTACGACGCCATCCTGTGGTGGCGCCTCGACCGCGCCGTCCGTTCCATGGCGGATATGCATGCGCTCGCGAAGTGGGCTCGGGATCACCGTAAGATGCTTGTCTTCGCCGAGGGGCCCGGCGGCCGGCTGGTCCTGGACTTCCGCAATCCGCTGGACATCATGTCGGAGCTGCTGGTCACCCTGCTGGCATTCGCGGCGCAGATGGAGGCTCAGGCCATCAAGGAGCGGGTCACCAGCGCCACCGCGGCCCTCCGCGTGATGCCTCTGCGCTGGCGCGGTGCGCGGCCTCCGTACGGGTACGAACCCGCGCCCATGCCCGGAGGCGGTGGCCACACGCTCGCGCCTGATCCAGAAGCCGTCACGGTCATCGAGCGCATCATTCGGGAACTTGTCGACGGAACCGCCATTTCTGCGATTGCAGTGGCCTTGAACGAGGAAGGCGTTCCGTCGCCCCGTGACCACTGGGCGCTCAAGCGAGGGCGGTCCACCGGCGGTAAGACAGGTGGGCGCCACTACGACGTCGGAACCAAGGTCGAGCGCTTCCGATGGGGTGCCTCCACCATCAAGGCACTCCTCACCTCGCCGACGCTGCTCGGCTACAAAGTGCACAAAGGCACTCCGGTCCGTGACGCAGAGGGGCATCCCATCGCGGCAACGGCTCAGCCCCTGCTGAACCGTGACGAGTACGACTACATCGGCTCACTTCTGAAGGCGCGAGCAACGAGACCCCGGACCAGGAAGGACACCAACGCGCTGCTCCTCCGGGTCGCCTTCTGCGACAGCTGCGAAGGCCGCCTCTACTGCGCACGCGCCAGCGGAAAGCGTCCCAATATCTACGGTTGCCGCCCCTTCGCCGACGGGCGGACCTGCTCCGCGACGGCCAACATCAAGGCGGAATGGCTGGAGGAGTACGTGGAGAAGGAATTCCTCGTACGCGTGGGTTCTTGGGAGCTGGTGGAAGTGAAGACGATTCCCGGCTACGACCCCGGACCGGAACTCGCCGAGGTGAGTGCGGAACTCGAAGCGCACATGTCCGAGGCAGAGCGATTCCGTTCGGACACCGGCCGCCGGATCTGGCAGTCGACGGCGGACGCCCTTGAAGCACGGCTGGCCGACCTGGAGGCTACCCCTGCTCGCCCACCGCAGGAGCACGTGGTCCGAACAGGCAGGACTTACGCCGACGAGTGGCATCGGCAGGACGTGATCGGCCGTCGCCGCATGCTCCTGGACGCCAGCGCGCGCGTCGTCGTCCAGCCTGGCCGCAAAGGTGGCAGGCACAGGCCGGATGAGTCCCGCTTCTCGTTCACCCTGGGAGCGAGCCGCGCCATCGCGACCCGGCTCAGCGAGATCGCTGCAGAAGAGTCCACCGCCTGAGTTCCTTCCGAAGCCTCCCTACCGCCGCCCCGGAGGGGTACGTCCCGCCGGGGCTAACGACCTTGGGGGCGATTGAGGTCGGGGCGTGCTGGCCTGGCAGGTCGGCTGGTGGGTGATCAGCAGACGGCCTGCCGGGCGAGCACCAGTTCGGTGCTGGGCTTGCGGCGGGTGGCCCTGCGGGCGGAGCGGTCGGAGACCAGTCCGGCGATCGCGAGATGGGTCTCGGCATAGGTCTCGCGGCGGCCGGTGAACCGCTGCAGCGGCCGCCACTGCTTGTACTTGGCGTTGGTGTGTTCCACGCAGATCCGCCGTGAGGACTGGCGGCGTCGCCGCTCGCGCCAGGCGTGGTGCTCGCCCAGCGGCGCGTCGTCCTTCGGCTTCTTCGGCGGGGCGCTGACCTGGCCGGGGAAGTCGTTGGCCAGCCCGCGGTAGTCCTCGTCGACCTCGGTTTTGACCTTCGGGTGCAGGCGGAGCTGCTCGGCGATGCCCTCGGTGCGCACGGCGGTCTCGTCGTGCATGCGGCCCGGTCGGACTACGCCGCTGAACAGGGTGCAGCCCTGCGGGTCGCTGAAGGTGGTGGTCTTGATGGTGTTCTGTCTCTTCTTGCCGGACACGAACGCCTTGCGGCCGGGGCGGTGTGTGCTGGGGCGGCGGACCTGCACCTCGGTGCCATCGATGCGCAGCTGAACGTCCTTGGCATCGGCGTAGGCGAACAGGTCCTCCAGCGTGCGAAGCCGTACCCCGGGCCGGTCGGGGGCGGCGAAGCCGCGGGCCGCCAGCAGTGGCCGGACCTCGCGGATCGCGGCGGAGATGGTGGAGCGGTCCACCCCGTACAGATGGGCGAGCGCCGTGTGCGGCAGCCCCAGCCGCAGGTGGACCAGGGTAGCCAGGAGCCGGTCGGCGAACACCAGCTGCTGCTTGGGCCCCGCGTCGGCGGCCCGCTTCCGGTCTCCGCCACGCCGCTCGCGCAGCGCCGACTCTCGCGCGGCCTGCCACTTGGGGGCGAGTTCTTCGAGCAACTCGCCGAAGTGTGCGCGGGGAACCCCAGGCAGGGCAGGATGGGCGCAGGCCGCACGGGCCCGGGTAAGCGTCACAACTCACTCAACCCGTGCGGCCGTTCTCATGTCACGGCCGGGACGAGGCGCGATACTCGACGGGTGGAGTCGATCTACCGCAGCACGACGGGCAAGGAGCTCATCCAACGCTGGTGCCTCGGCCAGCTCACCGCATGGCCGGTGCCGCACGAGCGGACGACGGTGACCGCCAAGGGCGCACCGACCCACGTCGTCCTCGCCGGTGTCGGCGCGACGACGGTCGTTTTCGTACCCGGCACCAACTTCAACGCCGCCGCGTCCCTGCCTCTGGCCACGGCGCTGGTCGCCGCCGGTTACCGGGTCCTGCTGGCGGACGTCCCAGGCCAGCCCGGTCTCAGTTCCGGCGAACGTGGTCTTTCCGGCGGCCGGTTGTCCTGGTACGGGGCGTGGCTGACCGAGGTGATCGAGAGGACTTCGTCCGGGCCGGTCGCGGTGATGGGCCACTCCTTCGGTGCCGCGATCGCCCTTTCCAGCGATAGTTCCCGGATTGACCGGCTCGTGCTGGTCTCCCCTGGAGGACTGACCAAGCTGAGGCTGACACCCACCGTGCTGGCCGCCTCGGCTGCCTGGTTCCTGCGGCCCACGCCGACCCGCAGCACCCGACTCCTGCGCGCCATGCTTGCGCCCGGCCATCCACCCCGCCAGGAATTGGTGAGCTGGATGACGCTGGTCGCCCGGAACGCGCGCTCAAGCGGGGCGCCAGGCGCTGCCACCCTGCCCGCACGGTCAATTCCCCGCTTGGTCCTCACCGGTGAGCACGACGTCTTCCTCCCTCCGCGACGGCTCGGTCCAGCAGTCCGCGCCGCACTCGGCGCTGAGCTGGGTGTGATCTCCGAGGCCGGACACCTCGTGGTCGAGGAATGCCCCGAATACCTGTCCACCTTGCTGGAGATCCCGGGCCAGCCCGCCCCCGACACCCTCACGGGGTAGCCGACCTCCAAGCGCCGGTCTCTACCGACGACCCAGGACCAGGCCCTACACAGCGAGGCACATCTATCGCTCTCCAAGTAGTAAGCGCCGCGGCGCGTTACTAGGTGTAACCCGCGGCCTGCGGCGCTGAGGTGGGCAGGGTTGCGCGAACTGGTGAGCGTGCTGTCTCGCGAGCTGCCGGATCCGAAGCTTCCTGGCCGGTCATCATCCCGATGTTCTGCAGTCAGTATCCTTTGCTCCCAACGGAGTTGGAGGGGGATGCACGCATGGCGTCTCAGGTGGTGTCGTACGAACTTGATGACAGGACGGTAGCCCGGTTCGAGATCGAGCCTGCCGACGGCTTTCACCCGGTAGGGGCCGAGGAAGTCGCGGGCCGCGTCCGCGAGGCGGTGAGTCCGGCGGTCGAAGCCGCCCGCACCGTCCTGGACCGGGTGACCGCACTCGGTCCCGACGAAGTCCAAGTCAAGTTCGGCATCAAGGTCAACGGGACCGCGAACTGGCTGATCGCCAAGGCGGCCACCGAGGCGAACTTCGAGGTCACGTTGGTATGGAAGCCTGAAGAGCGCCCGGGCGGGGACGACTGACACACGGTGAATCCGGGATTCGGCGCCGGCCGCCGCCCCCGCACGGCCGTCTGGGTGGCCGCTGTTCATGCTGCCGAGGAGGATGAGAGCCCGCTGGGGACCGGATTCCTCGTCGACAACCGGCGGGTCATTACGTGCGCCCACGTCGCGTGCCCGCCATGGGAGAAGAGCGGCGCCCTCTGGGTGGCGTTCCCGAAGTCCGATCACCTCATGGACCGTCGTGTGCAGGTCCTTGAGGTGATCGCGCCCGAGACGCCCGCCGAACGACGCAAGCAGGACGTGGCGGTACTGGTGCTGACCGAATGCCTCTCCGACGAGGCGGCGGCACGGCTGCGCCGGCCGACAACCGACGCTCTCGTAGGCGAGGCGTGGTGGTCGTTCGGCTTCCCCGGCGGGGACGTGTTCGGCAACTCCGCCGACGGAACGGTGGGAGAGTCCCTGGCCTTCGGACGAGTACGCCTCGATACCGAGTCCCGCTACCTCGTGAAGCCCGGCGCTCACCCGACGCGACAACCGGGCCCTCACCCTGCCCCGGCCCCGGAACGGCCACATCACACAAGAACCAAGTCCCCACCAACGAGCCGACCCGGACCCATGAACGAATGAGGCTAGAGGATTCAGCGAAGTTGCGTCGCATTGACATCGCCTCGGGCGCGCTTGGGCCTGGCAGGAGGGGCGAGGTGAGTGTGGTGCTCGGGGGAAAATCGCGGGATGCCGCCAAGTTGGCGATCGCCTTCGGGAGTCGTCGTGGCTTGGTAGCCTCGGCGCAAATTGATCGCCAGGGGCCTGCAGTACGGAAGCATCTGCTGCAGTGTCGACGGGGAGGGGCGCCAGAGCATGTGGACGGCGAGGACGATGGGCGGGGCCGCATTAGCGGTGATTCTGCTGGCGGGCTGCTCGGACGCGGGCAGTTCGGGGCACGGAGGCAAGCCTGGCGGGGCGGGGGACGGCGCCTCCGCCGCAAAACCACTGGCCAAGATGACCATGCCGTCGGCCTATGACGCGACCAAAGGCTGGGATGAAACTCTTTCGTGGGTGCCGGAATCGGTCAGAACAATCCCGGTGTCCGTAGTGCCGCATTCGGGCTCGGTTGTGGTGATGCAAGGTGCTTCTGATGGCTACATGGTGCAGGTGAGGGCTGCCGACAGCGGGCAGGTTCGTTGGAGTTCCAAGCCGTGGAACCCGCCGGCGCCGATGGCAGGGGCAGAAGGCAGCTCCGAGGACGGCAAGGCCGCGGAAATCCCCGATGTCACGGGCGTCGAGCAGGACGGCCACAGTTATGTCGTCGCGTACGCGCACGGCATGCGCGGTAAGGACGATCTGCACGAGGGCACCGAGGTGGTACGCCTCGCTGTGTATCCCGCCGATGCGTCGGGTTCCTCGGTGAAGCCTCTGCGGGAGATCGATGTGCCGGTGTCGGCGGCGCCGGGCGAAGTGCGCGTGCATGAGCGTGGTGGTCGGCTGCTGGTCGGATGGGGTGAGGGAGGCGCGTTCCCGCACTCGTCTGCAGCGGTGGATGTGGCTACCGGCTCCATCACTGCCTACAAGGACGCCAACCAGCTCCTGCCCCAGTGCGAACGCGCGGTGGCATGCTCCGGCAGTCGGGTCATGGCAGCGACCCCCGACGGACCGCTGGTGGCGATGGGCGGAGGCGGCTTCGGCATCCCGGGCCGTTGGTTCAGCGATGCGGTCCGCCCCGCAGGGGTCGCAGCGCAGGCTGGCGTTCTGGACTCCTGGAACGGCAGCGTGGGCGGCGTCGCAGACCGGCAGTTCCTCGCCGTCTGGCATACCAACGCTGCGTTCGACGAGAAGAGCGATCCAGTGTGGTCAGTGCACGATCTTGGCACGGGCAAACTCCGGGCCAGCATGGTGTGCGGAGAGGAGCTCCCCGACAGCCTCACTTCGACGCACAGCTACCCGTTGATCAGCTCCCCCGGAGGCCGCTACCTCGCGGCCGGTCCTCTTGCCTTTGACCTGGAGCGGAAGAAGGGCATCTGCCTCAAGGGCGATGGCAACCGCAAGACGATCCTGGTCAGCTCCATCCGCGACGACGGGACGGCCTACGGCGTGGTCGAGGAAGAGCCCACCACCAGCGACTCGAAACCTGTCGTCGCCCAGCTCGACCTCAGCACCGTCACCGGCAAGACCAAGGTCCTGGGCACGGGCGTCGATGTCCCCTACCACACCAGCGTGAACGGATCCGGTCTCTTCATCACCCGCGATGGCGACAAGATCGTACGGGTCTCGCTGCGCGCCGGGCGCTGACAAGGGCCAAGGGCTGCCCAATCGCAGCGCTGTGCGCGTGGCGCCGGCTGCTGACCCCACCATGATGCCGACGTCGGTCGTATGGGTGTATCCGTTTCCGTAGGCTGGTTGTAGCCCGCCTTCCGGCTCAACGTCGTGACGGGCGTCCACGTGGCATGCGGAAATACAAGAATCACGTTGGCCAAGGTGACCGGGGATGTTCTGGCGGCCGGCTCGGCCCGTCCGGTGGAGCGGGAGGCGCGGGGGGAGCGGCCGGCGGGCGCGGCTGAGACGGCCGTGCCGCGTGCAGACACCGATTCGCACCGATGAGGCCGGGGTGCCACGACCGGCCCCACCACCCGTACTGCGGAGTGGCGACGGGGCGGCCGGCCAGGTTGTCAAGGGCAGTTATGTGGCCCGGCAGCGGAGAGCCGCCTTGGCCGACGTCGAACGGGTGAGCGTCCGATCTGCCGAGGGCTGCAAGCCGGCCGATGTGCTGGGCTTGCAGCCCGTCAACGTCAGTTCTGTGGATCCAGGGATCGCAGCAGTTCGAGCAGCCCCTGCGCAGGGAGCAGTTGATCGTCGGTGACGGGGTCGGGGCTGAAGTGCATCAGGCTGTTACGGAACTGGCGGCACTCCTCAATCGCGGCGAGGAAGTGCTGCTGGTCGATGGCCCAGTCCAGGGCGGACCAGTTCTCGGGAGTCCGGAGCAGGTGCCCGTATGCCCCGAAGGTCAGGTTGGCGGCGGAGCTCACCCGGGAGGCGCGCCCTCGTGGCACCACCGCCCGGATGCGGTCGAGCGGTATGCGCTGGTCGACCACGCGGCGCAGACGCTGCTCGATCTCCTCCACGAGAACGAACGGGCGTACCCGCGTGCCGAACTGCACTGTCAGGTCCGAGGCGGTTACCAGGCCGCAGACCCTGTGGTCGTGGTCGCGCACAAGGACGTATCCGGTCTGCTGGATGGTCCCGATCCAGTCGAGGAGGTCGTCCGATCGGTCCGCCTCCTGGCCCCTGACCGTGGCGGCTTGGAGGCTCGCACGGGGATCGGCCATGTGGGCGCGCCCGATCGACTCCCAGCTCACCACGCCACGCAGTCGCCCGTCCGCGTCGAGCACGGGGAGCTGGCTGTAACCGCGCAGCACCATGAGGGTCATCGCGGTCCTCAAGCTGTCCCCGACCCGTACGCACTCGGGCATGCGGTTCGCGGAATCGAGGTTGCTCACCCGGTACGCGACGGTCTGTGCCTGGGACTCCTCGTCCGGCAGGTGACCGGCAGCCTGCACCGCGCTGTGGACCGAGGCCGGCAGGCTCGTGGTGCCCGAGAGCCGGGTCATGGCGCTCGTTCCCGCCTCGTCCGGCTCGGAGCCACCCGCCAGTACGGCGATCCGGCTGTCAATGCTGCCTTCCGTGAAGGGGGGCACGGTGACCAGGCCGCGCGCGTCGAGGTCGTTGTTGATCTGCTCCACGGCTGCTGGGTACCGACGCTGGATGCCCCAGACGGCGAGGAAGTCCCGGATGGAGAGGGTGAGCGGTTCGTCGGAGGCACGGCGGCGCACTTCCTCGAACAGTTTGGCGGGCTCGGTCAAGGTGGCGGCGAATTCGTCGGCGTCGGGGCGTCCCGGGTCGGGCCTGCCGTCGGCCAGGGCGGCGATGCGCTCCGCCGCTCCGAATCTGCTGAGTTCGAAAACGGTCAGCAAGGAACCCATGCTGTCCAGCAGATCGGAGTGGATCGACTGTCGGTCGATGTCCTTGACGAGCCACTCCACCCGGCGGACGTGGCGCAGTCCGTCAGCGGCTTCCGAGCGGTACGCGTAACCGCCTGCCACACGGCCGATGGCCACGAGCCATGACTTCAACGGGAGCGCGACGAGGTCCCCGGGCTGGATCTCGTGGACGAAGCGGTAGAGCTGACCGGTCCAGTTCCCGACCGTGTACGGGCCTTCGTCGGGGTAGGCGGCGGCCACGGCCGCCTTGATGTCGTCACGCGTGGCACTGTCGGTCAGATCTCCCAGGCCGAGCCACCCGGCGAGCAGCATGCCTTCCTCCAGCGCCGCCTGCTCCCGCTCCCCGTTCTCGCCCGCCCGAACCACCCAGGCCCGCATTCCGCCCCTCCCGTATGAACATGTCACTGCTTGCGTGGCGTGACCCTATAGCACGCGCGCTCAACGGCTCCTGGCTACGGTTGACTTACGGCCTTTTCGAATCCGCGGACGCTGATCTTTCGGTAGTGGCCGGTGCCGCGCTTCAGCGCCCTAAACTGATCGACAGGCAGTGCGACCGGGGTGAGGGCCGTGACGAGCGTGGGGGTACGAGAGCGCCGATGAAGCCGTTGGACACCGACAAGGACCCGCGTGTACGAGGGCCGTTCGAACTTCTTGCCCGGCTTGGCGAGGGCGGTATGGGCGTCGCGTATCTGGCCCGCAGGATTCCGCTGGACGGCCTCACGGACGAACTGGCCGCGACATACCGGCTGATCGAGCCCGACGAGGGTGTGGACGCCGCCGAGTCACGGCTGGCCGTGGTCAAGCTGATTCAGCCGGATCTGCTGGACCAGACGTCGGCCCGTGAGCGGTTCGACAGGGAGATCGAGGCCGTACGCGCGGTGGTCAGCGCTCGGGTTCCGGCGCTGCTCGCGGCGGCCCCGGGGGCCGCGGAGCCGTGGTTTGCCATGGACTACATCGCGGGGCCGTCGCTGCACACCATGGTGGAGGAGTCCGGGACCCTGGCCGTGGGGCCGTGTGCCGCGCTCGGCCTGGCCCTCGTGGACGCCCTGCGGGCGATCCACGGCACCGGGCTCCTGCACCGGGACCTCAAACCGAGCAATGTCGTCCTCGGCCCGGACGGGCCGGTGGTGCTGGACTTCGGTCTCGCGGTACTCGTCGAGCGGCGCACCAGCCAGGCCATCACCAAACCGGGCGAGGCATGGGGGTCGTGGCCGTACGCCTCGTACGAACAGCTCCACGACTTCCGCCACGTCAAGGAGCCGGCCGATGTGTACGCGCTCGGTGCCACGCTGTTTTTCGCTTTGACGGGGAGGGCGCCGTATGCCCAACAGCCTCTGCTCACGCCCCCCAACTGGAACGGTGTCGACCCGTCCTTCCTGCCGTTGCTCGGGCAGATACTCGTGCACGTTCCGGGCCAGCGTCCGGACCTGGACGCCGTGGAGATGGGCCTGCAGGCCGTCCTCGTCCAGGCCGGCCTGACTCCTGAGCTCGCGGCAGTGGAACTCAGGGAGCTCGTGGACGCCGCCGGCCTGGCCCCGGAACTACCCCCCGAGGCCGTGGCCGACCAGGTCGATCCGGCCGTGCGGGAGCTGGCCCAGAAGGCGGTTGACGTCGGTGCGGCACCGGACGCCCCATGGGCCGGGGACGGCGCCGCGGATCTGTCGGAAGAGACCGCCGGTTTCTTCGGCATCGTCGACACGGACGAGATCGAGCGGGCCGAGGACGCCGCAGACCGGGCAGGCGCGCCCCACGGGTACGCACCCACGGTCGTCGATCCTGCCGCGGCGCAGCCCGCCGAACCGGTCCCCGTCCCTCCCCCCTCGCCCGCAGCCTCGGCCCCGCAGACGACGCTCGGGGAGGGCCCCAGCCCCACCAGCCACCGCCGCCGGCCCTCGCGTGAAGCGGAAGAGCATGAAGCGGCGGAACTGGCGCCGCTCGCCCCGGCGGCGCCTCCCCGGGCCGCGCTGCACGTCGCCGAGGAGCTGCGCCTGGCGTATGCACATCGCGGAGACCTCTAGGGGCCGAGGGGCTAGTGGGCGAGTAGCCGCACCAGGGGGCGCGGTCCGGTGGCGGCCGTACAGTGAGACGCACGTCACAACGCGGCCCCCTTTCAATCCCTTCCGGGGCCCGCGCCTCCCGGGCCCCGCCCGGCCGGCCGGCGTGCGCCAAGCGGTCTCGCCCACCTCCATCGGCGCCCTACCCTTCTCAGGGGCCCCGCTCCACGGCGCCACTTCCCGCCGTAGCACCCTCCCCGTAACGACCTACAACGTAAGGAGCCGCCCGCCATGCCCGACGCCGTGCCCGGTACCCCCGAGGCCCGCCCCGCCGACCGGGCCACGTCGGCGCCCGGAGGACCTCCGCCCGCCGGCACGGTGATCGAGGTACGGGACGAGGAGTGGATGGTCTGCAACAACCCGAACGAGGTGCGGCCCGGCGAGTTCCTGATTGAGGTGGTCGGCGCCTCCGACCTGGTGCGCGGCCAGAAGGCCCAGTTCCTCGTGCCGACGATGGACCGCCCACGTGTCCTGCGTCCCGAGGACACGCAGCTCCTCGCCGACCGCTCTCCGCACTTCCGGCGCAGCCGCCTTTTCCTGGAGGCCGTGCTCCGCAAGACCCCGTTGCCGCAGACGGAACGCCGTCTGTCGCTGACCGACGGATTCCTCCTGGACCGCATGGACTACCAGCTGCGGCCCGCCGCGAAGGCCCTGGCCAACCCGCTGCGCCCGCGGCTGCTGATCGGCGATGTGGTGGGCCTGGGCAAGACCCTGGAGATCGGGGTGCTGCTCGGCGAGCTGATCCGGCGCGGCCGGGGCGAGCGCATCCTCGTCGTCACGCCCGCTCCCGTCCTCGAACAGTTCCAGCATGAGATGTGGACGCGCTTCTCCCTGCCCCTGGTACGGCTGGACAGCTCCGGTATCGCCCGGATCGAGCGGAAGATCCCGGTCGGGCGCAATCCGTTCACGTACTACAAGCGCGTGATCATCTCCATGGACACCCTCAAGAATCCCAAGCGCTACCGTCCATGGCTGGAAGGCCTCCACTGGGACGCCGTGGTCATCGACGAGTCCCACAACCTCATCAACCAGGGCAGCGACCGCCGCGCCCTCGCGGATCTGCTCGCCGAGCGCACGGACGCGCTGATCCTGGCGAGCGCGACACCGCACAACGGCGACATGCCCGCCTTCACCGGCCTGATCCGCCTCCTCGATCCCATGGCGGTCAAGGACTCCCGGAAGCCGAAGGCCGAGGAACTGCATCACCTGATGGTGCGCCGTACCAAGGTCAGCGCGGAAGTCGCGGATCAGCTGACGGACCGCTGGGCGCCGCGTGGCGGCTCCCGGCCGGTACGCTGCCAGGCGAACGCGCTGGAGGAGAAGGTCTTCCAGGAGCTCGCAGACCACTGGCTGGCCCAGCCCGATCAGGCGGTGGGCGCGGAGGACCGCCTCTTCCCCTACGTCCTGCTCAAGTCCTTCCTCTCCTCGCACCGCGCCCTGTTCGCCACGGTCCGCGACCGGCTCACCAAGACCGGACACCGCCTCCCCGAACGGCACACGATCGCCGATCCGCCGCCGGCAGAGGTCACCGGGCAGACGTCCGAGGCCGCCTCTCTCCTGCGCCTCATGGAGTTCGCCCGCGCCATCGACCGCGCGGCTACCGAGGATGCCGGCCTGACCGCCACGTCCAAGCTGGCGGGCCTGGTGGAAGAGCTGCGGCGGATCGGGGTCAAGGCGGGCAGCCCGACCCGGGCCGTCGTCTTTTCCGAGCGTCGCGAGACCCTCGACTGGCTGGGGAAGGCGCTTCCCCCGCTGCTCGGCTGGCAGGACGAGGACGATGCCAAGGCCGTCGTCAAGGTCCTGCACAGCAGCGGGGTCTCGGACCGCGTGCAGATGGAGTACGTCGACGAGTTCGCCCGCGCGGGCAGTGACGTACGGCTGCTGCTCACCGGCGACGGTGCCTCCGAGGGCGTCAACCTGCACCGCCAGTGCCACCACCTGATCCACTGGGACCTGCCCTGGAGCCTGATCCGCGTGGAGCAGCGCAATGGCCGCATCGACCGTTACGGCCAGACCGAGCCGCCCGAGTTCCGCGCGATGATCCTGGAATCGGCCGTCGAGGGCGCACTGGACGACACGGATATCGCCGAGAAGGTCCTCGCCCGCGAGGAGAGGGTGCACGCGGTCCTGGGCGCGGTGGAGGCGGCGACGAAGGAGAACGACGGCGCGCTGGAGGAGAAGCGCGTCATGGAGGCATTGCTCAAGGGCGAGGCCCCGCAGCAGGCCGTGGATGATCTGGAGGCCGTTCCGTTGTCCGGGGACGGAGCTCCGACGGACCTGCCGCTCGCGCAGCAGCTGAACGCCGAATTCGGCGCGAGCGGCGACCCGTACGACGGCGCCGGGTTCGACTTCGACACGGACTACGAGGAGGAGGCGGGCTTCGACTTTGACGACGGCCTGGACGCCTCGGAGGACCCGGACACCTCGGACGTTTCTGGCTTGTCGCCACAGGCCGTGCCCGGGGAGGCTCCGGCTGCCAAGGACGTCCTTCCCCCTCTCCACTTCATCGAGGAGCTGCGCCTGTTCTCGGACCGCCGTGACTACGTCCTCGCCGGCCTGGAAGAACTCAAGGATCTGGAGTCGTTCCGCCTGGACACCACCGTGCATGGCACCGACCTCAGCTTCGACACTCCGGAGGATCTCGCTGACCGGCTCGACGTACTGCCCCCCGGTTATCTGCGCGACCACGGCATCACCCGGCGCATGAAGCTCACCTTCAGCCGCAAGGACGCGGCCGACTCCCTCAAGCGGGCCCGGGAGGACGCCGACTCGTCGTCGCTGTGGCCGGACGCCCACTACGTCGGCGAGCTGCATCCCGTCATGGAGTGGCTCACCGACAAGGTCCTGGTCCAACTGGGGCGTCAGCAGGCGCCGGTGGTGCAGGTGGAACGCGCCCGTGTGCCGGAGCCGGTCTTCCTCACCCAGGGCGTGTGGTCCAACGCGGACGGCCGCCCGACGGTCGTGGCCTGGCTGGCCGTCGACCGGCTGGGCCGGGCCGGAGAGGAGCCCCGGGTGCGGAAGCTGACCCGTCGGCTCCTGGCCGATCTCGGCCTGGGCCCTGACATGCCGGACCACTTCGCGGACGGCGACCCGGACGCGCTCCAGCAGCATGTGCCGGCGGCCGTCGCCGCCACGCGCCGCGAGATGGACCGCCGGCGGGCCGACGCGGAGCAGCTCGTCGACGCACCGCTGCGTGAGTACGAGCAGCGGGTCGGCCTCTGGCGCCAGCAGGCGTTGCCCGGCTTCAGTGGCGGACGCGGCGCCCGTGAGCGCGCCGCCGAGAACCTGGAGGGGGCAGCGGCTCGCCTGCGCACGACTGGTGAACCGATGGTGCGGGTCCTGGTGGTCCTGGAGCCGAGCGCATGACCGGCCGTTTGACCGCACCCGTATCCGTACCCGCACACGTGTCCGCGTCCGCAACGCCTGGCACGGCAAGCCAGCAGGAGCAGCAAACGTGAAGTTCGACGCTCTGATCAACGAGGGTGAGTACTTCCCGTCCTTCTACCTGGACGAGATGCTGCCCAAGCAGCTCAAGACCGGCCGTCTCAAGCAGTGGACGGCACAGGAGCGGCAGGGCCGGCCGACACCCCGGCAGGGCTTGCGGGACCTCACCGGCCGCTATCTCGATGTGCGGCTCACCGTGGGCGGCGAGGCCGATAAGTACAACCTCCTGCCCGACCCGGAGGCCCGCGCCGCCCAGGAGGCGGCGACCGAGGCGGTCAAGGCGCACACCGGTCCGGACGAGCCGCCGGCCTTCCAGCCCGCCGCCGGGCCGCGTGCGTACGGCGACAGTCCGGAGGAGGCGTGGCGCGCGGGCCTGGACGCCTGGCACGTCAGCGTGTTGGAGGCCCTCGGTTTCACCCCGCGCCCCGGCCACCGCACCGTGCACGGCGCCGCCGGCCCCGTCGCCGTACCCGTCGCCCACAGTGAGCCGGGCATCGCCGTCCTGACCGGTGGCTTCGCCGACGACCTCGCCGCCACGCGCGCCGACGGCTCGGCCAACCGCCTAGCCAGCCCGGTTCGCGTCGCCTCCGGCAAGACGCTCACCACGGTCACGGACCTGGCCGCCTGGCTGCTCGCCGCCGCCGACGCCCCCCGCTACGCGCTGCTGCTGTTCGGCGGCATCCTGGTCCTCGCCGACCGGGAGCACTACATGCGCGGCCGCCACCTGGCGGTCAGCCTGGAGATTGCGCTGCCCCGCAAGGGCGTCAAGGGTGCGACCGCCAGTGAACTCGACGTGATCGCCGCCCTGTTCGGGGCGGAATCGCTGCGCCCGGCCGAGGACGGCGGGGACGACGACATCGCCCGCCTGGTGGCCGAGTCCCGCGACCATTCCGTAGGCGTGACCGCAGATCTGCGCGAGGGTCTGAAGGAATCGGTCCAGCTGATCGCCAACGAGGTGCTGGAGCTGGCCAGCACGGACGGCGTCAAGCCCGCCGACCTCCCCGAATGGCTCCCGGACGCGCTCGCCGAGCCCGGCGCACTCCCGCGCCTGCTCACCAACGAGTCGCTGCGCTACCTCTACCGCATCCTGTTCCTCCTCTACGCCGAGGCCCGCCCCGAGCTGGACATCCTGCCGATGCGGAGCGAGCAGTACGCTTCGGGCTACAGCGTGGCCCGGCTGCGCGAGCTGGCGGTCCAGGAGAAGCTCTCCAGCGCATCGCGCGACGGCTACCACTTCCACGACTCCCTGGACCTGCTGTTCGAGAAGGTCTTCACCGGCCGCCCGGTCGCCGACACCGTCACCTCGCGTCCGGCCCAGCCCGACACGGACGGGAGCGGCAGAACCCTGCCCGGAACTGACGGGACCGGCACGGCGTCGCCCTCCCCGGCCGGGCCCGTCACGGACGCCGATCCGCCGGAGCTGTCCGAGGACGACGGCTACGCGGGCGTCCGCATCGAGGCCCTGCGCTCCCGACTCTTCGACCCTGCCTCGATAGAGCTCGTCGACCAGAAGATCATCCACCCCAGCGACATCGCCCCCGACGGCACGGTCCCCGGCTCGGCCCGCCGCCTGGACCTGCGCTTGCGCAACAAGGTCCTGCACCAGGTGCTGCGCAACCTGACCGTCGTCGAGGGCCGCGGGCGCGGCGGGCGCGGCGGTTTCATCTCGTACGCGAACCTCAGCATCAACCACCTCGGCGCGGTCTACGAGGGGCTGATGTCCTACACCGGGTTCATCGCCGATGAGCCGCTGTACGAGGTCGCCAAGGGCGGCGACCCGAGTGGCGGCTCCTGGCTGATCCGGGCCAGTCAGGTCGCCTCGGGGCGCTACCCGGACGGTCCGGACGACAGCGTTTTCGTGAAGACGGAACTGAACCCGGAGACCAACGAACGGGTGCCGTTCCCGCACAAGGTCGACTCGTACGTCTATCGCCTGGCCGGCCGCGACCGCCAGACCAGCGCCTCGTACTACACACCCGAATCCCTCACCCAGGCCACTGTCGAGCAGACCCTCCGCTTCCGCCTCGACGAGAACGGCGAGGTCGACCCCAAGGAGCCGGAGAAGGCCTGGGTCAACGCCGCCGACGTCCTGAAGTGGCGGGTGTGCGAACCGGCCCTGGGCTCCGGTGCGTTCCTCAACGAGGCGGTCAATCAGCTCGCCGAGCTCTACCTGCGCCTCGCCCAGCGCGAGCGCGGCGTCGAGATCGACCCCGAGGACTACCAGCGCGAGCTCCAGAAGGTGAAGGCCTACCTCGCCCTGCACAACACCTACGGCGTCGACCTCAACGAGACGGCGGTCGAACTCGCCGAGATCTCCCTCTGGCTCAACACCATGCACCGGGGCATGAAGGCCCCTTGGTACGGCCTCCACCTCCACCGCGGCAACTCGCTCGTCGGCGCGGCGCGAAAGGTGTACCCCGGTAACAGCCTCAGCAAGGGCGGCTGGCTGACGGCGAAGGAACCGCAGCGTCCCCGGCACGTCCCGCTGGGCGAGAAGCTGAAGGCGCGGGAGGTGCACCAATTCCTGCTGCCTGCCATGGGGTGGGGCTCCATCGGGGAGAAGGTGTCCCTGCGGACGCTGAAGAAGGGCACGCCCGAGGAGACGGTACGGGCCGTGGTCGATGGCGATGTCGTCGACTGGCTGGAGCCCGAACTGGTCGAGGCGATGCGGAAGTGGCGCTCGGCGATGCGGCGCAAGCCGAAGGGCGACCGGCGGACGACGCCGAAGAAGGCGGTAGCTCCGACCCCGGAGAAGCAGGCCAAGAAGGACGCCGGGTCCGGGCAGGGTGCCTTCGACCTCGGGCTGGAGATCTGGGAGCAGCCGACGCTGGGCGTCGTCTCAGCCAAGCCTGAGGGGCCGGCTGGGGCCGCGAGTTCGGCCAGGTCTGCTCAGCGGGACGACGAGGCGGAACCCGGGGCCCGGACCCAGACGGGACGGCTGATCCGGCTGGCCCAGCGCGTCGAATACCTGTGGGAGCTGGTCGTGAAGCGGCTGACGCTCTCCGAGCAGGAGATCTCACGGCACGTGGACGTGTGGGGCGCGGGTGCGTCGCTTCCCCCGGACGGCTCCGAAACGGGCCCCAGGCCGATGGACCGCGATGCCGTGCTGGCGGCGCTCCGCCGCCAGGGCACCCCGTATTGGCGGCTCAAGCAGCTCATGGACGCGTGGTGCGCACTGTGGTTCTGGCCGCTGGAGGAGATCGGGCTGCTGGACGGTACGGACGACTTCGAGTACCGCCCGCACGGCGAGGACCGCACCGAGCTCCCCAAGGGCCACGGCAAGCGCCGGGTCGCCCTCAAGTCCCTCGACGACTGGATCGAGTTCGCCGAGGCCGTGGTCGGTCGGGTCGACGTGGACACGGGCGAAGGGCAGGTCACGTTTCTGCCCTTCGAGGGCGTCCGGAGCCTGGAGGAGCTGGACGCCAGGGAGCGGCAACTCGACGAGAAAATGACCGGGGACACGGCTTGGTCCAAGCCGGTGGACCTCGGGGGTACGTTCCCCTGGTACGGGACGGTCGTGCGGATCGCCCGTGAACGGGGCTTCTTTCACTGGGAGTTGGGCTTCGCGCATGTCTTCGCGGAGGGCGGCTTCGACTTGATGGTGGGGAATCCGCCGTGGGTGCGGCAGGAGTGGGACGAGAACGGCGTTCTCGCGGAGATCGAGCCGTGGTTCGTGCTCGGGGGGAAGGAGTCGGAGGCCGACCGGGAAGAGAACGTGGCCGAAGCACTGGCCAAGCCGGAGCACCGGTCGTTCTATTTGGACGAGCTGGGGACCGTGGCGGGCGTTTCGGAGTTCCTGTCGTCGGCGGATACGTATCCGGAGCTGGTGGGGACTCGGCCGGATATGTATCGGGCTTTCATGTTGCTGGGGTGGAGGGCGACTGGTGAGCGGGGGGTTGCTGGGCTTATTCATCCGTCGACGCATCTGACGGGGTCGAAGGAAGGGGTGCTGCGCCGGAGAGCGTATGAGCATCTGAGGCTGCATGCGGACTTTGTTAATGAGCTGTACCTTTTCGCTAAACCTGTCGATCACAGCACGCACTTCAGCCTCAATGTGTACGGGCACAGGCGCGACATTGGATTTCAGCACTTGAGCTGGGTCATCCACCCGAAGATGGTGCGTGAATCGCTGTGGCACGACGGAAAGGGCCAAAGCCCCAGCATTAAGTACCGGGGCACATGGGATACGCGTCCGCACCAGAGCCGAGTCGTGAGCGTGAACCGACAGACGCTCGCCGAGTGGCGTGAGCTGGCGGGCGAGGAGAATCCGCCGCCGGTCGAGCAAGCCAAGCTCCTCTACCCCGTGACACAAGCTGAGGAGTCAGCCATCGCGGCGCTCGCGAAATGGCCTCTCCGGCTCAGCGCAATGGATCCGTGGATCAGCGGGGGCTTCAACGAAAAGACAGACCGCGCAGCGGGCTACTTCTCCTGGGACTCTGGCCCGGCCGACAAGTGGAACGATGTGATCCTCCAGGGGCCGTTCATCGGTATCGCGACACTCTTCGCCAAGCGGCCGATTGAGGATGCCCGTACGTCGCTCCAGATGGAGCCGTGGGGCCACCTGAACCTGGCGGTGGACGAGGTGCTGCGCACGAACTACCGTCCCGCTGGAGCCCGTTCAAGGTTCATTGCCGCACAGAGCCAGTGGGTGGACCGCGACCGGATTACCCAGCTCTGGGGTGACCCCGCAGCGGTCGCGGCTGCGGAGGCGGACGTCAAGGCATCCGACCCCGAGATCGAGGACGACGACCTCGACAAGGCTGTCGATGCGTTGTTGCGGGCGGCGAGCATGCGACCGTACTCGGAGTTCTACCGGGTGGCGTGGCGCAGGCAGATCGCCTCGAACACCGAGCGCAGCCTCTTCGCGGCCCTCGTCCCACCTGGGCCCGTCCACGTCGACTTGGTCAATTCCATGTCGCTCGGCGGCCTCACCGACACCGCGCTGGCCGCCGGATTCATGGCCGCCCTGCCGTTGGACTACTACTTGCGTGCCACGGGACGCAACGACCTCCGTATTGGTGAGGCCAAGACGCTCCCGGCCCCCACACCAGACCACCCCCTAGCCCCCGCCCTCCTCCTCCGCACCCTCCGCCTCAACTGCCAGACCAACGCCTACGCCCCTCTCTGGGAGGAGCTCTACGACCCGGTCTGGCAACAGGACACCTGGGCCGCCTCCACAAGATGGCCCAAGGCAACGACCCCGCTCAGCGTAGGCGTAGGCCCCACCTGGACCGGCGACACCCCCCTCCGTACCGAGTTCGCCCGTCGTGCCGCGCTCGTCGAGATCGACGCCCTCGTCGCGGTCTGGCTCGGCATCAGCGAGGAGGAGCTGGTCGCCATGTACGACGCCCGTTTCCCTGTACTCCAGCAGTACGAGGAGCACATGTGGTTCGACGCGACCGGCCGCCGTATCGCGAAGGCGCACCAGCAGCACGGCTACGGCCAGCCCAAGGACGCTTGGAAGACGTTGAGTTCACCGGCGGCTTTCCCGAACGAGCACAAGGTCCCCGAGGGGTACACCGCCCCTCTCTACCAGGCGCACCGCAGGGAAGAAATGCGAGCCGCCCACAAGGAGTTCACCCGCCGCCTGCACGAGGCCGGCTGACCAGGCACCCCACCTACGCCAAGAGCCCTGCCGCCCGACAAGGATCGGCAGGGCTCCCGCGTACGTACGACCGTCAGGCGTCCGCCCCCGAAGAGGCCAACCCGACGAGCCCCGCCCATGCCTCACGCGACACCGTCACGACGGGCCCGGCCACGGCTTTGGAGTCCCGGACGTGCACAACTCCCGTACCGGCCGCGACCTCCACACACTGGCCGCCCTCGGTTCCGCTGTAGCTGCTCTTGAACCAGGCGAGGCCGGATGCGACGGTCGAGGACTCAGCGATCTTCATAGCGATCCCAGCAACCCTTCGATGAACTCCAGTGACTCTCGCGGACTGAGAGCCTGTGATCGGATGATCCCATAGCGGGCGGCGGCGATAACCGCCCGTTCAGGGTCGGTCTTAAGGGTGCTGGTTGCGTGTGTCTCGGCGTACACGAACTTCTTGTCGTCCTTGCGTGTGACGACCGTGAAAGGCCCGTTCACGCCCGCGTTGTCCGCGCAGTCAAGCGGCATGACCTGGATCTCGACGTTCGGCTTCTGGCCGATCAGGAGCAGTTGCTCCAGCTGTCCCCGCAGCACGTCCTTGCCGCCGTACCGGCGTCGCAACACCACCTCGTCCATCACGAAACTCAGCAGTGGTGCGGGCCGCCGGTCGAAGATGTCCTGCCGAGCCAGCCGGGCGGTTACCCGCTGCTCGATCGTTTCGTGGTCCAGAGGAGGACGCGCATGCCGAGCAGAGCCCTCATGTACTCCTCGGTCTGGAGCAGGCCATTGACCACATGCGTGTCGTACATGACCAGCTCAATGCACTCCTTCTCCAGCTTCGCCATCCCCCGGAAGAACAAGGGATACTGAGCCCGCTCGACCTGCTCCTTCCACACCGTGAGCAGACCATCCACCCCAACACCTCGTCCGCCCGGTCGATGGTCCGGGGCGTCGGGATCCTGCGCCCCTGCTCGAACGACGCGACGGTGGACGCCGAATACCCGATCCGCCGCCCGAACTCCTCGCGTTCCAGCCCGGTCCGGAGCCGCAGCGTCTTCATGCTCTGTCCGAACGTGACGACCAGGCCCTGACCGGACTTGTCCGCCGCCCGCCCGCCGGCACCGTCGCCGCTCTCCCAGCCGTCCCCGAGGCTGACGAGCGCCTCGTCACCGCCCGGCGGGGTCTCCGCTTCCGTCGTCGTGAGTTTCGTATGGTCCGCCATCGACATCACCACCTTCCCGGCCCAACGCCCACCCGATGAATGTCGTCACGCCGCGCGATTCCTACCCGTACCGGCACGCGCGTACAACGGATTCGCGTCGGTGCGTCACCGCTGGTGACGCTACGCCACCGGCGGGAGGGTGGTCGGCATGACGAGCAATTCCGGCGATCTCACTCGCACCACCCAACTCGCCGCCCCCACCCAGCTCTTGATCATCACGCCCGGGCCGCAGCAGTGCGCGGACCACACCTTCGAGATGCGCTTCACCTCCACACCGTGCGGGGCACGCCTCGCCCGCCACCTGGCCGCGCACCGGCTGGGCACCTGGGGGATTCCGTACGACACCGACCCGCATGACGCGCTCGTCCTGATCGTCGCCGAGCTGTCCGCGAACGCGGTACGGCACGGCTATGTCCCCGGCCGGGACTTCCACCTTCGCCTGTACGTTCCGGCGGACTCGTGCCCCGGCGTCGCCCGGGTCGAGGTCACGGACACCCGCACCGAACGTGTACCGCCCCGCCCGGCCGCCGTCCGCGACCCTGGAGCCGGGGAGGGCGGCCGGGGGCTGTGGTTGGTGTCCCGGCTCGCCGTCCGCTGGGACTGGTACCCCCGGACCGGTGGTCCCGGCAAGACGGTCTGGGCCGAGTGCGCCGTCCCGGGGTGTGACCTCTCCCGCGAAGAGGTGCGGTAGCGGCTCCGCTCTTGGCTGGTCGGTCGGGTGAGACGCGCTTGATGGGTACGTACCCGTACCCGTATCCTGGCGGGGTTCGATCGAGGAGGCTCCCATGTCCGACGCCAACGTCCGTATCCCCGCCGAAGCCCGCGACAGGCTCGCCCGCATAGCTTCCTCCGAAGGCATGTCGTTGCGGGGGTACCTGTCCCACCTCGCCGAGACGCTGCTCACCCCTGAAGAGCGCGCGGAACGGGCCGAGCGGGCCCGCGCCGCCCTGTGGGAGTGGAACGGCTACGACCCGAGCGCGGCCGAACAGGTAGCCCTCGACGCCGAGTTGGATCGACGGCTCAGTGAGGCGGGAGCAAGGTGACCGAGCCCCTACACATCGTCCTGGACGACACGGCGATGGTTGCGGCCGGTAAGGGCAGCGTCCTCGCCTCCCGGCTGATCCATCGCGCGCATGCCGAGGCGGGCTGGTTCCTGTACGCCTCGGCCTGCGCGCTCGTCTCGGCGGACCGCATACGGCCGGGCACGGCGGAGCATCTCGCCGCGCTCCCCGGTGTCAAGGTCCTCGACCTGGACCTGCCCGCCGCGCTCGCCCTGGCCCGCGACGACTCCTGGGCCCCGGCCCACACTCGGTACGCCGCCGAACCCACGGTGGAGCGGCCGAACGGCGCGGTGGTCGCCACCACCGCCCCCGATGTCTGGAAGGGGCAGCCGGTGCGGATCATCGACCTCACACCGTGATCTCCCTGATCTCGACTCCCTAATCTGGCTGATCTCGGCGAACGAGGCGGCTGTGTCAGACCTCCGCCGTAGAGTGGAACGTGATCGATTCCGACCGCCCCGGTCCGTATCCGGGGCGGTCGGGGTGATCGGATTGCACGCCACGACACGGGAGACGGGGGCCAGGGGCGCGTCATGAGACCCACACTCGCCGCGCAGACGCTGCGCGACACCACGGTCGAGTACCTGACGACGACGTTCGCGCTGGCCGAGCCCGACACCCAGGAAGCCCTGGAGGAATTCCTCACCGACCCGGCCGACGGGCTCTTCCGCGGGCCGTATCTGCGCATCCGGCGGCCCTTCCGGGCGGCGGCGGACGGCTGGCAGCGCCATCTGGACTGGTACCCGGCGGACTTCCCGCCGCCCTACGCGCACCAGGCCGAGGCGTTCGCGCGCCTGACCAGCAAGGACGGGCGTCAGCCACAGCCCACCCTGGTCACCACGGGCACCGGGTCCGGCAAGACGGAGTCCTTCCTCATCCCTGTACTCGATCACTGCCGCCGGGCACAGGAAGCGGGCAAGCCCGGCATCAAGGCCATCCTGCTGTATCCGATGAACGCCCTCGCCGGTGACCAGGCGGACCGTCTCGGTGATCAACTGGACAGGGACGACCGGCTGAGGGAAGTGACGGCGGGGCTCTACATCGGCGAGGCATCGTCCCGCGGCACGTCGCCTTACGGACGGGTGGAAGTGGACCGCGCGGAGATCCGCCGCAACCCACCGGACATCCTGATCACCAACTACAAGATGCTGGACCTGCTGCTCCAGCGCCAGCAGGACGCCTCGCTGTGGCGGGACGCCGATCTGGCGTACGTCGTGATCGACGAGTTCCACACCTACGACGGGGCCCAGGGCACTGACGTGGCGATGCTGCTGCGGCGGCTCGCGGCGGTCGTCGGGGCCGGAGAGGAAGGCCGGCCGCTCGGGGCGATCTGCCCCGTGGCGACCTCGGCGACGCTCGGGTCCGGGGACACGGCGGGCGGGCCCCGGGCCATGCTGGACGTGGCCTCCCAGGTGTTCGGGGTGCGTTTCCCGGACGACGCGGTGGTGGGGGAGGACCGGCGGGACGTCGAGGACTTCCTCTCCCCCGTGGACCACTCGCTGCCGCTGCCGTCCCCCCACGAGCTGGCCGCCCTCCCGGACCCGGCGCGCACGCCCGGTGGCATGGACGCCGTGGCCCGTGCGACCGTCGGGTGTGACACGGCCGATCCGCGCGAGCTGGGGCGGCGGTTGCTGGCCCATCCGCTCACGCGTGCGCTGCTGGGGTCGAAGGACGCGCCGCTGACGGCGGTGGAGGCGCTGGAGGCGTTCCCCGACACCTCGGCCTGGCGCGCCGTGGCCGCCCAGGACCCGGAGACCGCTGCCGCGGCGCTGGCGCGGTTCGTGGCGCTGATCTCCGTCGCCCGCGCGCCCGATGCGTCCGACGGGCGGGACCGGCCGCTGCTTCTGGTGGAGAGCCATCTGTGGCTGCGGGCGCTGTCGCGGGTGCTGCGGTTCGTCGCGCCGGAGCCGGTGTTCTCCTGGTCGGACGCCGACCAGGCGGCCCTCGCCGAACAGCAGCGCGCGGACACCGAGCGCCTGGCCTTGGCGGACGCCGAGCGCCGGATGCTGGTGGACGCCGCGCAGGCGGAGCGGCGGCGGCACGCTCAGCGCTCGGGGCGGCTGCCCGCCGCCTACTGCCGGCACTGCGGCCGATCCGGCTGGGCCGCGATCTGCCCCGACCGCAACCCGCAGAGCCTGGTGCACGCGCCGGACGAGATCTACCGCGCCAGCGCGGCGGGCGGCGCCGCCAAGGGCCGGGTGCGGGCGATGATCGCGGCCACCCCGGCGGAGGCGGCCGAACAGGCCCGCGCCACGCTCGCGCGCCGGGCCCGGCGCGGTCGTCGGGGCGCCGCGCACGACGCGACCCTGCTGGTCCTGGAGGACAACGGCAGGGCACTGCGCAGACTGGACCCGGACGAGGTCCTGCGCGATGCCAACGCCAACGACCATGCCCATAGCCATGCCGACGCCGACGCCGGAGCCGTCGCTCCGGCGCCTGAGAACGGCGTCTATGTGTGGACGTGGTTCGACAATCAGGAGCAGGCCGAGTACGCGAAGCAGGACCGTTGTCCGGCCTGCGGGCAGGCCCAGGGCATCCGCTTCCTCGGTGCCGGTGTCGCCCCGCTCGCGTCCGTCGTAGTCACCCAGCTGTTCACCGGCGGCGAGCTGCCGGACCGGGACGCGGAGAAGCGGGACCGCCGCAAGACGCTGATCTTCAACGACTCGGTGCAGGACGCGGCGCACCGCGCGGGCTTCGTGGCCAGCCGTTCGTGGAAGTTCTCCCTGCGCTCGCTCATTCACCAGCAGCTGACCGAGCACGTCCGCACCGACCAGGAGTTCGCGGCCGACGGGGTCCCGTTGAACGAGCTGATCTCCTCCCTGGTGAGCCGGGCCGCCGTCCCCGAGGAGCGGCTGCTGGGCGCCGTCGTGCCACCCGACCTGCACGACGTGGACGGGGTGGGGAAGCTGCTCGCCGGCAAGAAGCGCATCCCGAAGTCGACCTGGAAACTGGTCGGTGAACGCCTGGCCTTCAACACCCTGCTGGAGTTCGGCCTCTACTCCCGCCTGGGCAGGACCCTGGAACTGACCCGCACCGTCGCGGCCGAGGTGCACCTGCCCGACCCCGAGCGGGCGGCCAAAGCGGCCGAGTCCCTTTTCCGCGTCCACGAGGGCCGGCTCCTGCCCGGCGCGGTGGAGACCGCCGATGCCGATGTCGATGCCGATGGTGAGGCCGACGTCACCGACGCCACTGACGGCGGCGCGGCAGCGCCGAAGGCCGGGCCGCCCGCCGAAGGCCCCGAGCGGCTGCGCTACTTCGAGGGCTACGTCCGCGGGCTCCTGGAACACATCCGACAGATCGGCGGCATCCACCACACCTGGCTGGACGGCTTCATCGACGAGGAGGGCCGCTCCCGGCACCCGGTCTCCACGGGCCGCCCCGAAGGCATGCCCCCGTTCCGCCGCAACGCGGAGGCCCCGGCGTTCGTCCTGGTCGGTGCCCAGCGCGGCCGTACCGACTTCGAGCGGGTGGACACCCGGGACAGCTGGTACGTCGACTTCACCCAGCGGTGTCTCCAGCTGGACCGGGAGTCGGCGGCGGTGTATCTGGCCGAGCTCTTCGAGCAGCTTGCCGACGACGGGGTCGGCGCGCTCGCCCGGCGGCGGACCAGCCCGGCCGACAAGCAGCAGGGGCACGGGGTGTACGGGCTCACCCCCGGGCACGTGCGGCTGCGCCCCCTGGCCGACGAGCAGACCGCGTTCGCCGCTCTCACCTGCCCCAGGTGCGGCTGGACGCAGACCGTACCGCCGGAGCGGGCCCCGGTGTGGCAGGGCATGCGCTGTCCGCTCAAGCGCTGCGACGGCGCCCTCCGCCGGCCCTCGGCGGAGGCCGGCGGCCGGGCGGCCCGCGACTACCGCTCCGACTACTACCGGCGCCTGTACCGCGAGGCCGAGCCGTACAGCGTGGTCGCCGCCGAGCACACCGGAGTCCTGGGGCGCAAGGAACGCGAGGAGGTGGAGAAAGGTTTCCGGCGCGGCGTCAAGCACACCGATCCGAACGTCCTGTCCTGCACGCCGACCCTCGAACTCGGCATCGACATCGGCCAGTTGGAGGCCGTCATCCTCGCCTCCCTGCCGCCGTCCACGGCCGGCTACGTTCAGCGGGCAGGCCGGGCGGGGCGTGCGACCGGCAACGCCTTTCTGGTGTCGCTGGCCGACACCAGCCCCCGGGCGCTGTACCACCTCGCCGACCCACGGGACCTCATCGCCGGCCCGATCCTGCCGCCCGGCTGCTTCCTCTCCGCCGGTGAGCTGCTGTGCCGCCAGTACACCGCGTATCTGATCGACCGCGCGGCCCGGGGCGCCTTGGAGGGCGTGCCGCCCCTGCCGGACCGCGTCACCCAACTCATCGGCCGTGCGGGTTGGTTGAAGCAGTTCCGCAAGGCGACGGCCGGCCGGGTGGACCTCGCGGAGGAGTTCCTGCGCCTGTTCCCCGCGATTGACGGCGTCCCGGGTTCCGGCGTCTCCCGCGATGCCCGCAAGGCGCTGCGGCGCTACGCGGAAAGCGGGCTGGCCAAGGGAGAGATAAGCGGGCTGGCCAAGGATCTGGACGATGCGGAAAAGGCGTGGGAGGTCGAGCGCGCCGAACTCGCTCAGCGCCGTGTCCTCATCAATGACGCCGCGGAATCCCTCCAGGAGGCCGTCGAGGACGAGGCGCGCGAGAAGCGCAACCTGGTCCGGGAGGCCGCCGGCGTCGCGAAACTGCTCCAGCAAATGGCCCAGTCCGACGCTCAGGGCTTCCTCGTCGAACACGGGCTGTTGCCCAATTACAGCCTGGTCGCGGACGGCGTGCGCTTGGAGGCCATGCTCAGCTACAAGGAACCTCCCAAGAAGGCGCGCCCCGCAGGCGACGCGGCCGACGCCCGGAACGCGCCCAAAACACGCTGGCGTACCGAACCCCGTGTCTACGACCGGCCCGCCGAGTCCGCGCTCACCGAACTCGCCCCGGGAAACGCCTACTACGTGCGCGGCTACCGGCACGTCGTCGACGGCTTCGACCTCGGGCCCAGCAGACAGGACGCGGCCGACGGCACCCCCGTCGGCCTCCAGACCTGGCGGGTCTGCCGGGAATGCGGCCATGTCCGCACCGGCGAGCGAGCCGAACACGACACCTCGCCCTGCCCGCGCTGCGGCGGCTCCGGCATCGGCGGGCGCACGGCCCTCCACCAGGTGGTAGTCCCCCGCAAGGTCACCGCCCACGACAAGCGGGGGGACGCCCGGATCGTCGACGACCACGACAACCGCACCCGCACCGCGTACACGACCGTCACCGCCGTCGACGTCGACCCGGCGGACATCAAGGAGACCTGGCGGCACCAGAAGACCACCTTCGGCGTGGACCACGTCCGTGAGGCCGTCATCCGCCGCTTCAACCTCGGCAAGACCAGGCACGGCCGGCGCAACGACACCTCCTTCGCCGGCGCGGAGGTGGCCATCACCGGATTCACCGTCTGCCCGCAGTGCGGTGGCGCCACGGACCGTGAGCCCGGCCACGGCCCGACCCAGGACTCGCTGAGCCAGTCCCTCCTTGGCCGGGTCGAGCTGGCGCACCACCGGCCGTGGTGCCCCACCCGGCGCCGCGACAAGCAGGCCACACCGCAGGACGTGCAGGTGATCACCGCCACCGAACACCGCACGGAAGCGCTGCGCATCCTGCTCCCCGCCGCCACGCTGAACGTGCCGGAGCGCCTCGCCTCCTTCTCCGCCGCACTCCACTTCGGCCTGGCCCTGCGCTACGGCGGCGACCCTGCGCACATCCGCTCCACCCCCGCCACCGAGCCCGACCGGGACACCGACCTCACACGCAACTACCTGGTGCTCTACGACGCCCTGCCCGGCGGCACCGGCTATCTGCAGCGCCTGGTGGACCGCGAGGGCGAGGAGTTCCGCACCGTTCTCGCCGAAGCCCAGCGCAAGCTGCTCGCGTGCCCCTGCAAGGGCACCTCGCGCCGCGCCTGCCACCGATGCCTGCTCGCCTACGCCCCCGAGCGGGACTACAAGAACGTCGACCGGCGGGAAGCCCTGTGGATGCTCGACAGCCTGCTGGGCTCCGACGGCACCAGCGGATGGGACGTCCGCAAGGAGTCGGCCGATGCCGCACTGCGCTTCGCCGACCAGGCGGAAAGCGATCTGGAGCGCCGTTTCATCGAATGCTTGGACCGCTGGCTCGAAACCCTCGCAACCATCGAAAACGGAGCCGCGGCGGGCCATACCTCCACGCCCACCGGCAGGAACGGCAAACAGTTCACCCTCATCCGGCCGGACGGCGGTGAAGTCCACTGGGAGGTCGTCGCCCAGAAGGACCTGCACGACTACCGCACCCGCCCGGACCTGCTGTTCCGACCGATCGCCGGCGAAACGACCACCGATGGGGCCCCTCCGCTCTCGATCGCCGTCTACCTCGACGGCTACCGCTGGCACGCCTCCTCCCGCACCAACCGCATCGCCGCCGACGCGGCCAAGCGGGCCCGGCTGCGCGCCGACGGGATACTCGTCTGGCAGATCACCTGGGACGATGTCGCGGCCTGGGACCGGTCCCTGAAGGACGAGCCGGCGACAGACGTGGACGCGGCCCCCGATCCGCTCACACCCGTCATCGCGGGCCCCGAGGCTGACGCGGCCTGGCCGCCCTACGACGTGCAGTCCGCTGCCGGCCCAGGTGCCATGGTGCGCAAGCAGTGGGCGGGGCTGCGGCGCGACCCCGCAGAAGTGGACACGCTCCTGTACGGCGGGGCCATCCCAGCCTTCCTCGGTTTCCTGCGCGATCCCCGGCTCAACAAATGGCAGCAACTCGCCCAGCTCGCCGTGAGCGTGCCCGCCGCCCTCCGTAAGAGGGAACTGGTCGATGCCGATCCGGCCACCGCCGTCGGGTGGATCGAGGCCGCCGTCCGCGGCGAGCCCGCCCCGGCCGTCACCGGCCAGGGGCTCAAGCTGCTGACCTTCCAGGACGCTTCGGGGCTGCCGCTCGTCATCGTCGGGGCCCGGCGCGCAGACGCCAAGGCGTTTCGGTGGAGCGCCCTCGCCGTGCTCGACGACCGACCCAAGGCCGTCCAGGGTGACCGGGCTGACCACCGGCGCCGGTGGAAGGCATGGCTGTGCTGGGGCAACATCATCCAGTTCCTCGACCCCACCGGCGGCGGCCAGGCGGACGGACTCGCGCTCGCCCGCACCACGCTCGACACCTTCGACGCCTCCCTCCTCGCCGCCACGGCCGGTGCGGGCGCTGGCCTGTTGCCTGCGCTGCGCAGTGAGACACCGGGTACCGGACTCAACCTCCCCGAGGACCAGGATCTGTCCGGAGACCGCCCCGAGGCCGACGACCGCCCACCGGCCGCCATGGCACGCACAGCGGCGCAGGAACAGAAGCGGCAGGAGCAGGCAACCTCCAGGGCCCTCGAAGCCGGCGACGAACTGACTCCTCTGGAACGTTCCGCATGGCAACTGGTCCTGGGGGAACTGTCGAAGTGGGGTGACCCGCAAGTCGCTGCGATCGCTGAGCGCCTCGCGGCGCGCGGGGACATTCCTGTGGGCCGGGCGAGTTGGGACGTCGACGGTGTGTCACGCACCGTCGAACTGGCCTGGCCCGGCCATAGGATCGGCATTGTCCTGGCTGAGGACGCCGAGGACACGGAGTACATGGCGCAATGCGTGGCGGCCGGCTGGCAGGTGCGCGCGCCAGACGGCTGGGACGTCGAGCAACTCGCCCGTTCGCTGGGCGAGGAGGGGGTCGCGCAGTGAGCTACGGGGCGGGTCGTCGGGCTGGTGGTGCCAGGACACGGGTGCAGGTGGGCCTCCAGGCCCACGAAGACATCCGGCGGCGGGGCGGGGCCGCGGCGGACGCGGTCGCCACCTTCGTCCAGCGGCTGCGCGCCGACCGCACCAACCGGGCCCTGCGCCTGTCCTTCCTGCGGGCCGCGGGCGACAACGGAGACCTGTATCTCGCACACGTCGACGCCCGCTGCATGACCCTGCTCCTGTCGACGGACGGCGGAGACGAGATCGCGGTCCTCGCCGTGCGCACCGGGGCCCTGGCCCACGACGAACTCGCCCGCCTCACCGTGGAGATCAACACGGTGTCGGGGGCGGTTGAGGTGGTCGACCAGAGCGAGGCCAGTGCCAACGTCGTCGCCCTCCCCGACCGATCCGACACCGCCCCGGCCGAGGCCCCCACCACCGGCTCACCGGACCCCACCAGCGCTGAAGCGGTCGTATCCGCCCCCGCCAGCGGCCTGCGGACTCCGCTCTTCGCCCGGTACGACGACAAGCTCCTCGTCGACCTCGGCGTCGTCCCCTCCCTGCTGCCGGCCCTCTGCAAGGTCACTACGGACGAGCAGTTCGAGCGGCTCCTCACCCACAACCTGCCGGAACTCACCCGAGATGTCCTCCTCGCCCTACGCGACCGCGTGGAACCGCAGGACGTACAGCGGCACATCACGGCCAAGTGGCGTCCCAAAGAGGATGTCAACCCGCGGGACTGGGCCCGTGCGGCACAGCGTGCTGTCTCCCAGGCGGCGACCGACGACGACGCCGTACTCGGCGCGCTGGGCAAGAGTTTCGATGCCTGGCGACTGTTCCTCCACCCGGAGCAACAGCGCCTCGCTGCCGGTGACTTCAAGGGTTCCGCAAAGGTGACGGGTGGTCCCGGTACCGGCAAGACCGTCGTCGCCCTGCACCGCGTACGCCACCTCGTCACCCGGCTGCCACCCGGCCACTCCCGCCCGGTACTGCTCACCACGTACAACACCAACCTCGCCCTGGACCTCAAGGAGCGTCTGCGCCACCTGGGCGGCGACGACCTGCTGCGCCGTGTCGACGTCAAGTCCGTCGACGTGCTCGCCCGTGAGATCGTCCAGGAGTCCCGCGTGGACCTGGGCCGGCCGCTCGACGACGACGTCGCCATGAACCTCTGGCACACCGTCCGCACCGAAACAGGTCTCTTCGAGTACGATGCGGACTTCTTGGACAGCGAGTTCAAGCACGTGATCCTCGCCGGCGGATGCCGCTCGTGGGACACCTACCGCCGCATCGGCCGCGCGGGGCGCCCACGCATCAGCACGGCTCAGCGCCACGACGTATGGCAGCTCGTCCAGAAATACCAGGCGCACTTGGACTCCCCGCCGCGCCAGACCACGTACGCCCTCATCGCTGACCGGGCGGCCGCCCTCGAACAGCACCGTATGACCCGGGTCGAGGGGCAGGCCCGCTACAAGGAGGAACAGGGCGGCTGCGACCTCGTCCATCGAGAGGCCGGCAGCGGAATGTGGCTCAAGCCCCGTTACCAGCACGTCGTCGTCGACGAGGCACAGGACCTGTCCGCCGCGCACTGGCGCATGCTGCGCGCCATGGTCCGCAGAGGCCCGAACGACATCTTCCTTGCCGGAGACGCCCACCAGCGCATCTACGGCAACCGCGTCGTCCTCGGCCACCAGGGCGTCGAGATCCGCGGCCGCGCCTCCCGTCGCCTCACCCTCAACTACCGCACCACCCGGCAGATCCTGGGCAGTGCCAACCGCCTCATCGACGGGGCCCCCTTCGATGACCTCGACACCGGAATCGACACCCTCGACGGCTACCGCTCCGTACTCACAGGGCTTGCCCCGCAGTTCTGGCGCGCCCCCGACCGGCTGACCGAGATGCAGGCCGTGGCCGCGCTCATCAAAGAGCGCCACGACACCCACGGCACTCCGTACTCCGCCATGGCGGTCAGCGTTCCCGACGGGGGGTCCGCGCAGGAGTTCGCCAACGTCCTGGCCAAGGAGCCGTTCTCTCTCCCGGTGGTCGAGCTCGGCAGGGACGGAGTCCGTTCCGACCGGGACGCTGTGCGCATCGGCACCATGCACCGCTTCAAGGGCTTGGAATTCCAGCGAGTCTTCCTGACTTCCGTCGGCGAGGGGCAGGTGCCGCACCAGCGCATCGAGCGGTACCGGCTGGCGAACCCGGATCGCTACCGCCAGGAGGAACAGCGTGCCCGCTCGCTGGTCTTCGTCGCCGCCACCCGGGCCCGTGACGAGCTCATCGTCACCTGGAGCGGCAAGGCCAGCCGTTTCCTCCCACAGGACGCGGACGACACCGCCTACCGCGCCACGGATCTCCTCCGGCAGGACGGACCACCGTCCGGCTCCTCGGGGGCGGCCGTCGCCTGACCCTGATACGGCCTACGGCACGAGGCTGGGCTATTTCGGCGCACAGGCCCGGACTGGGACAAGCGCTCGGCGGACCTGCCCGCCAGCCCGGCAGGCACTCAGGCTTGCGGACGCCCGCGACCGTTGTCCACAGGCGCCGCGAATACAGCCTCCCCGTGCCCCGTCTCGCACGGTATCGTGCCCGTGGCATTCCGTTACAGCGGGAACCTGGAGGTGGCTCGTGGCCCGAGCCTGGGAAGCTGACCCGTCGGCGTTATTCGTCAAGCGGTGGGGGAAGTCGGCGGAAGAATTGGGCAACTCCCAGGGCAGGGAGCAATGTCCGGATATCTGGCGGCTCAGTAATGGTGATATCGCCGTCATCGGCCGCGATCTGACCGACGACTACGCTTCGCGCCTGCCGGAAGGCGTGTCTCTCGCGGCTGACGAACGCCTCGTCGTCATCCCTGGCAACATGCTCATCGCGGCGAAACCGGACATTCCCGATGCGTGAGACTCAGGTGCCGGCGCTTCCTTTGAAGCGTGGCCAGCGACTGACCAACGACGAGTACCTTTGTGACTTCCGTGCTCGGGACGTGGCGATCCACAACGGCGACTCGTGGAAGCTGGAGCGGCTGCAGCACTTCGAGGAGGTGGGCAGTCCGTCCCGCGACGCGCTGCGACGCGGGGACTGGGCCACGGCACTGCGCTTGTTCGAAGAGGGCCGTGACAACCTGCGCGGGATCCAATCAGATGAAGAGGCCCGTGGTTCGGTGTTCCACCGGGTGCGCGTGGTGGAGGAGCCGCTGACGCCGTACGTGCAGTGGGAGCTGCATTCGCTGCGGATCAGTGCCGAGTACGGGGAGCGGGTGCGGATCCTGCCTGCCAAGGCGGTCGCCGCGGCCGAGGTCGACGGCTGGCTTCCGGAACTGACCATTCAGGACGACACGGTGCTCTTCCACGTTCTCTACACCGAGACCGGGGTGCCGGACGGTGCGATCCGCTTCACCGACCCGGAGATCGTTGATCCGTGGGCGGCATACGTGCGGAACGCCTACTCAGCTGCGGAAGACCTTGCGTCCTACTTCGAACGCGCCGTCGCACCGCTGCCGCCGCCCCCGGCGGCTTGACCCGGAAGGGACGCACCGATCGGCATGCCGGCAGACGCCAACGGGTGGTCCGGAGACTCGACCAACGACCTCTCCGGGGAGTCCCGCGATGTCGTCCAGGCCGGGAGGGTGTCCGGTGGCATTCACTTCCATCAGGCACCGGGAGCACCTGACCGTCCACGAACCGTCCCTCGGCAGCTCCCTGCCGATGTGCACGCATTCGTCAACAGGACTGACGAGCTAGGCCAGTTGAATGCCGTGCTGACCGGCCGGGACGGCGGTCAGGTTGTTGTGTCGGTGCATGTGGTGGCCGGTACGGCCGGGGCGGGCAAGACGTCTCTGGTCCTGCACTGGGCCCACCAGGTCAAAGACCGCTTCCCCGATGGCCAGCTCTTCGCGAATCTCCGGGGCTACGACCCGCGTGAGCCGGTCACCGCCGCGCAGGCGTTACGCGGTTTCCTGCGTGCGCTCGGCGTGGCCTCGGGCGACGTACCGCAGGACGTGGACGACGCGGCCGCGCTCTACCGTTCCCTGCTTGCCGACCGCCGGATGCTCATCGTGCTCGACAACGCCGCCACCGTCGGTCAGGTACGGCCACTGCTCCCCGGAAGCGGGGACAACCTGGTACTGGTGACCAGCCGCAACCGCCTGGCCGCCCTCGCCATACGGGATGGCGCTCGCAGGATCACCCTCGGCACGCTCCCTGAACCGGAAGCCGTTGCACTGCTGCGGGCCGTTACGCAGGACTACCGCCCGCAGGACGACCTGGTCAAGCTCACCGAGCTGGCCCGGCTGTGCGCACACCTTCCGCTCGCCCTGCGGATAGCAGCCGAGCGCGCCGCCAGCCACCCGCACCTGCGGCTCGACGACTTGCTCGCCGATCTGCGCGACGAGTCAGGGCTCTGGGACGCGCTTAGCACGGGCCTCGACGAGGAGGCCGAAGCCGTCCGGACCGTCTTCGCCTGGTCCTACCGTGCTCTGCCACAGCACTCCGGGCGACTCTTCCGACTCCTTGGCCTGCACCCGACACCGGAGTTCGGGCTCCACGCGGCCGCCGCGCTCGCCGACCTCACCCTCAGCCGCGCCCGGCAGCTCCTCGACGACCTCGTCGGCGCCCATCTGCTGGAGCAGACCGGCCCCGACCGCTACCAGTTCCACGACCTCCTGCGCGCCTACGCATCCGACCAAGCCCACGACGAGGAACCGGCGGCGGAGCGCGAGGCCGCCCTGCGCCGCGCGCTGGACTGGTACCTGCACACTGCGGACGCGGCACAGTCCTGGCTCCAGCCCAGCGAGGACCACGTACCGCTGCCCCAGGCGATCACCCTCCTGCCGTCACTGGCCTTCGCCGACTACGACGGCGCCGCCGACTGGGCGGAACGCGAACGCGCCACTTTCCCGCACCTCGTACGAGCCGCTGCCGCCGCCGGGCTCCATCAGCACGCCTGGCAGTTGACCGCGACGCTGTGGAATGCGTTGTCCGCTTCGGCTTCCTTCGCGGACTGGCTCGATTTCGGACACGTCGGCCTGGCGTCTGTCGAGCATGTGAATGACTCAGACGGGCAGCTCCTACTCCTCAGCCAGCTCGGTATGTCGCACCGTTCCGTCAACCAGCTTGACCAGGCGGTCGAGTACTTGAATCGCGCCCTCGCGCTTGCCCGCACTGCGCAAAAGCGCATAGATGAGGCACATGCCCTCAACCTCATGGGCCTTATCCACTTGCGTGCTCGCCGACTCGAAGCTGCCGCCGCACACTTCGCACAAGCCATCGATATCTTCCGCGACGTGGACGGTGCCCGCTGGGCCGCCTTCGCCCTGTCCAATGTGGCTGGAGCCCACTTGGAGGCAGGACACCTTGAGGAAGCGGATGCCGCGATCCAGGCCGCCCTCGCCGCTCACCGCGCCCTGGAAATTCAGCAGAGCATCGGCAACGCGTTATGGCTCGCCGCAGAACTCCATCGTGAGCGGGACGAGACCGAGGCAGCCCGTGAGGCCATTGACGAGGCCCTCGGGATCGCGCTGAGTCTGCGCAATCGTGGGCTGGAGGGCTTCTGGTTGCTCACGCTCGGCGGCATTCAGCGCGCCGCCGGGCAACACGGTGATGCTCTGGCCTCCTACCAGCGGTCGGCCATGCTTCACCGGCGCCTTGGCGATCGTAGCCGTGAAGCCCTGGCCTGGCGTGGCACGGGGCGGACGTACTCCGCGATGGATCGCTGCGGCGAGGCCGCCGCCTTCCACCGCCAGGCCGTAGCCGTGCACCGCGATCTTGGGGACGAGTGGGAGCTCGCTGTGGAGCTTGACCACCTGGCTGCCGCTGTCCGACCTCAAGATCCCGAGGCGGCTCGTGCCCACTGGGCCGAGGCACTGACACACCTGACCTCGTACACCGATTCCCGGGCCGCAGCTATGCGCTCACGCCTGGAGGGGCGGCTGGCTGAAGGCGACGACTGAATAGGTTTACATGGCCGGTGGCCACGCGCTGACCCGGGACGCGTTCCCCGTCAGCGGGGACGCCGCAGGATCGGCGTACGCGAGCGCTGCGGTCTTTGAGTTGTTAGGAGTCGGCGCTGTCGCCGAGGTAGTGGCCGCGGAGGCGTGAGTTGCCGCGACGTTGTCAAACACGAACAGCCGCTGGCTGGCTTGCTATTCGGCGACAGCCAGAGCGTGATCGACCTGATGACGCGTGGAGTCGAGCTCCAGTGAGCAAGACTCCCGTCGCCAGTGGTACTCGGAAGCGCCGTCCCCGGGAGCCGGCGAGAAGTGCGTCACGCTGCCGATGCACCGTGCGGTGCCCGCGCTGGGCGAGACCGGCGAGGGGCTCGTGGCGTCGAAGACAAACGTGCCGGCATCGACGGGCTCGAGTGCCAGGGTGCGGCGTGCCTCCCACTGCCCGCCTGGGCGTGGGTACCGCTCACCACACGTCACCGTCCGTGATGCGTTGTTCCCGCGTTCGCATCACTTTGAGCGTGTCCGGGGCATCAGTCGGCCACACCCGACCTCCCGCCGCTCGCAGGTAGGGAACGCCCTTTCTGATATCGGTGACGATCGCCCGGCGCCCGGTGGCGTATTCGACTTCATCGCCGACCTGCGGGCGGTCACTTGAGCTGTGCATGGCCACCGCCCATCATGCCGATGGTGAGCACGAGAGCGAGTGCGGCCAGGCATGTCAGGTAGGTGACGATGCGTCGCTGGTGAGGAGTCACGGGGCCCTCCCAACCAGGGCGGCGCGCGGGGTGGGCTGGTTGGGCTCGTCGAAGGTGGTGACTGTCCGGCCTCCGGCTGCGATGACGCGTTGTTGGAGCAGCAGACGGTGTGTGGTGTCGGTTGCCAGTCTTTCCCAGGTGTGCACCAGGCAGAGCACCTCGCGATGGTCCGCTTCGGTCTGCATGGCGGTCAGCAGCGCGGCCAGTTGCGGCCGGTGCGTGGTGAGGGCGTGCTCGCCGAGGTCGATCCAGCGGCCGGCAATGGCCCAGCCCATGCCATCGGCGTAGTGGCGGCAGCCCTCCAACCGCATGTGGAGCTGTCGGCGGGAGCGGCTGGCACTGCGGTCGTAGATGAAGGTGAGCGGAGGCATGGGGGCTGTCATCGTTGGTTCTCCGCGGTGTGCCGGGCCAGCAGGTACTGGCAATCCCGGGCGAGCTGGCGCACCTGGATGTGAGCGGAGAGCACGCCCTGCCCGAGACCCCGACTGGTCTGTCGCTCGATGCCGTCGAGCCGGGCTTTGAGCCGGTGTGCCTCGATGCTGCTGGGCCGTAGTTGCCGGGCGGACTCACGAACCTCGGGGAGGAGGAGAGCGATGTGCCCACGCAATTCCTGCTCCAAGTCGTTCAGCGTAGCGGGAGCCGGTCGGCCGAAGCCGAGACGCAGCGCGCGTCGGATCGTCGTGCTCATGGTTTCCACATCGACCGGCAGCGGTTCGTGTCCAGGTACGGTTCCTACGAGGTACGCGACACGGTGGGCTGTTTCCCGCTCGTCGCCGTACTGTCCGACCTCGTACCCGTAGGCGGTGACGTAGCGGCCATCGTCGGCGGTAACGTCCTCGCGGGCTGCCAAGTTCAGCGGATGTAAAGCGGAGAGGGCGGCCGCATCGGTCCAGGCGACCGCGACACCGTTCGCTCGGAGGTGCTCGGCCAGAATGGCGGCCGAGTCGTTTCTCGTGTCCATGGTTGTAGTGCACTGTGACGCGAGCCGACTGGGTATCTGACAACCTATGACACGGACTTGATCATGGCTATGAGCATTGCCATTACCGGAACGCGGTCAACAGGGCACCGCGAAATCACCTGGTACACCGACCTCTTCGCCCGCTATCTCGGTCCGTTCGCGAGCGACGATGCCCACTTCTGTATTGGTGGGGCGAAGGGGATCGACTCGCTGTCGTTGCTGTGGCTGGCCGGCCATGCGCGGTCGTCGATCACGATCGTCGTCCCGGGGACCGTCGAACAGCAACCAGCCGAGGCCCAGGAGACGATCAGCCGGTGCCAGGACCGGATCGGGGAGGTCGTCGAACTACGTGCACCCGAATTGCGGACGCCTGCCTACTACGCCCGGAACCGATACATGGTCGACCGGTCCGAGATGGTCATCGGGTTTCCTCTTGACGGGGGTGACAGCACGTCCGGCACATGGCAGACGATCGAGCACGCTGCGACGAGCCGGAAACCTCGCTTGATCGTCCCTGTGTGACGTCCGGCACGGGCAGGATGGGGACATGAGCGCGCACGATCGCCATCGCGGTGCGGCCACGCTGAAGCAGCTGCGCCGCAGCCGCGGCATGTCCTTGGCCGACACCGCCCGCGCCCTGATCGATGTGGCAGCCCGACTCGGACAACCTCTGGACGGCAGCGTCGCCAGTGTTCAGCGGACCGTCGCCCGATGGGAAAGTGCCAGGCCGAACTTGCCCAGCGAGCGGTACCAGCTGCTGCTCGCCCACCTCTATGCCCGTCGTTCCGATGGCGAGACGTGCCTCGGCTCCGGCTCCGATTTCGTCGAACTGCTCGATGCTCTGAGGCACCTCGGTGAGAGCGAGCAGGCCGTTGTCGAGCTTCGTCGACTAGGCAGTGTCTGATGGCTCTTTGACGAGATCACGGAGCCAGATCACGATGGCTGCGGTGGTCAGGGTGCCGTGGAAGATGTAGTCGCGTTTGT